>JANNFV010000274.1:0-1503 GCA_031380285.1 Hyphomicrobiales bacterium
AGCGGCTGATCACACCGTCCACCCACCCTCCGCGATAGCCCGCCAGCAGGCCCACGGGCACGCCCAGCAGCAGCGCGATGCTGACCGAGATCACACCTGCCGACAGTGACGCCCGCGCCCCGAAGATGATGCGCGAAAAGAGATCGCGACCCACCTCATCCGTGCCGAACCAGTAGAGCGCGGAGGGCGGCCTGCGCACGCTGGTCCAGCCCTGCTTGATGGGATCATGGGGTGCGATGAGTGGCGCGAAGATCGCCAGGAACGCGATCAGCAGCAGCACCACAAGGGCGATGAGCGCCCCCTTGCGATGACGCAGTTTTCCCCAGGCCCGCCGGGCGGGACTCTCGGAAACCACAGCGATGGGCTGACTGCTGGCGGCGGCTGACATTCAACCGCTCCGCAGCCGGGGATTGACGAGGATATAGCCGATATCCGCCAGCAGGTTGAGCAGGATGTAGGTGGTGGCGGTCACCAGCACCACGCCCTGCACCACGGCATAGTCGCGGTTGAACACGGCATCGACGATCAGCTTGCCGAAACCGGGAATGGTGAAGATCTGTTCGGTCAGCACCGCGCCGGACAACAATGTGCCGAATTCCAGCGCGCCCAGCGTGATCACCGGCGTGAGCGCATTGCGCATGACGTGCCGCATGATGATGCGCAGTTCGGACTGCCCCTTGGCGCGGGCCGTGCGCACATAGTCGCTCTCCAGCGCTTCCAGCATCGACGCCCTGGTGTGGCGCATCAGCACGCCCGCGATGGAATTGCCCAGCACGAAGGCGGGCATGATCGTGGCGGCCATCGATGCCCGGAAGTCCTCGAAAGGGCTGACATAGCCCGAGGCCGGCAGCCAGCCGAGTTGTACGGAGAAGAGCAGGATCATCATGATGCCGAGCCAGAAATTCGGCGTCGAGATGCCCCAGAGCGACAACACGTTCACGCCATAGTCCCAGGCCGTGCCGCGCTTGACGGCGGAGATGACGCCCGCCGTGATGCCGATGGCCAGTGCGATGAGGATGGCCATGAAGGCGAGCTGCAGCGTCACGGGAAATTTCTGGATCACCAGGTCCGAGACGCTGGCCTTGAGGCGCATGGATTCGCCGAGGTTCCCGGTCAGCACGCCGCCGATCCAGTAGAGGTATTGCATCGGCAAGGGCTGATCGAGCCGGTATTGCTTGCGGATCTGGGCAATGACCTCGGGATCACCCTCTTCTCCCGCCATGACAGTCGCGGGATCACCCGGCAGCAATTGTTGCAGCAGGAAGATGATCACCGACACGAAGAACACGGTCGGGATGAGTTGCAGCAGGCGCTGGCCGAGGAGCGTGAGCATCGTGTTTCAGCAGTCGGCTTGCAGGTGTGCATGGGTGTCGTGCGCCCTTCGCGGCTCGCCTTGGGCTCGCCCCACCGGATGCGGACCGTTGGTGTATTCCAATGCCAAACCCCCCACATCCTGCTAGGCGAGACGCGCAGCGACGAGCCCCTACGGCCCCACAACGCTCA
>JANNFV010000275.1:0-25257 GCA_031380285.1 Hyphomicrobiales bacterium
GGCCGCGAGGGAACACGCATGGGGGTGTGGGTCGCGGCACTGGCCGTGGCCTTCGGCATCGGCGGCTTCGCCGGCACGGTGGCGGTCGATGTTGCCCGCATCGTGCTGGGCTCGCCGCTGCCCGCCTATGCCCTGGTTTTCGGCGCGGAAGCGCTTCTCTTTCTCGTTTCAGCCGCACTGGCCTGGCAGGTCGCACGGCTGGAGAGCGGACCAGCCCTATCACGCACGACCGAACTGATGAACGACGATGAGATTCTTTCGATGGCAGCGGGGAGATAGCGCCATGACCGCAATGCAGAACCTTCAAACCTTTGATGTCGTGGTAGTCGGAGGCGGCCCGGCGGGAGCCACCGTCGCCGCCGATCTTGCCCGCAAGGGACGCTCGGTCATGCTGCTCGACCGCGACGGGCGCATCAAGCCCTGCGGCGGCGCGATCCCGCCCCGACTGATCAAGGATTTCGAGATCCCGGATCATCTGATTTGCGCCCGCATCACCTCGGCCCGCATGATCCCCCCCTCGGACAAGCATGTCGACATGCCGGTGGAGGGCAACGGCTTCGTTGGCATGGTGGATCGTGAAGTCTTCGACGAGTTCCTGCGGGTCCGCGCGGCGGATTGGGGCTGCGACCGGCGCAAGGGCAGCTTCGACAGCATCGGGCGGGATGCGGATGGCACCGCTATCGTGCATTACACGCCCAAATCAGCGGATGCAGATGCAAAGCCCACCGCCGTGCGGGCCCGCATGGTCATCGGCGCGGACGGCGCCTTGTCGCAGGTCGGCAAGCACACGATCAAGGGCGCGGATCGCATCCCTTACGTCTTCGCCTATCACGAGATCGTCCGCTCGCCCGCCGCCTCGAAGAACTTCGACCCGCGCCGCTGCGACGTGCATTACAATGGACGTTTCTCGCCTGACTTCTATTCCTGGGTGTTCCCGCATGGCGATGTCACCAGCATCGGCACAGGCAGCGCCAACAAGGGCTTCCCGTTGCGCAAGGCCATCGCCGACATTCGCGGCGTTCTGGGATTCGAGCATTGCGAGACCATCCGCAAGGAAGGTGCGCCCATCCCGCTCAAGCCGCTGAAGCGCTGGGACAATGGCCGCGATATCATCCTGCTGGGCGACGCTGCGGGCTGTGTGGCACCGGCCTCGGGCGAAGGCATCTACTACGCCATGGCCAGCGCCAGATGTGGTGGCGAGGCGGTGGACCTAGCACTCAAGACGGGCGACGCCCGGGCGCTGAAGCTGGCCCGCAAGGCCTTCATGAAGAGCCACGGCACGGTCTTCTGGGCGCTGGGGATGCTGCAATGGATCTGGTACCGCAACGACCGGCTGCGTGAAAGCTTCGTCAGCCTGTGCAAGGACCGGGATGTGCAGCGACTCACCTGGGAATCCTACATGAACAAGGAACTCGTGCGGCGCGATCCGCTGGCGCATATCCGGGTGTTCTTCAAGGACCTGGGCAGCCTGCTGCGCGTGGCGAGGCCCGGATGACAGCACTGACGGACAACTGGCTGCCTGCGATCTCCGCAGCGTGCGGCGTCGTCGCCATGGCGATGATCGGCGGCTGGCTGACGGAAATCGGGCCATGGTATGCTGGCCTGAAGTTCCCCAGCTGGAAGCCACCGAACTGGGCCTTCGGCCCGATCTGGACCGTCATTCTCACGCTGGCGACAATCGCCATCGTGCTGGCCTGGCAGGCCACGCCGGACAGTGGCGCACGCCTTGCGTTCGCCGCGCTGCTGCTCGTCAATGGCGCGTTGAACATCCTGTGGAACTATCTCTTCTTCACCATGAGGCGGCCTGATCTGGCCTTCATCGAGGTGATCGCCCTGTGGCTGTCGATTCTCGCCATCATCCTGTTCGTGGCGCGCTTCTCCGGAACCGCTGCGTTGCTGTTCGCGCCCTATCTGATCTGGGTCGGCAACGCTGCCGTGCTCAAACGATCCATCGTCCGCTTGAACGGACCTATCTGAAGCTCGGGGGAGTTCTAAGTGGCCATCGCCTTTCCATTCTCTGCCATCGTTGGCCAGGACGAGATGAAACGCGCCCTGATCATCGCGGCGATTGATCCGACCATCGGCGGCGTGCTGATCTTCGGGGATCGCGGCACCGGCAAGTCGACGGCTGTGCGTGCGCTGGCCAACCTGCTGCCCCCGATCCGGACCGTCGAAGGTTGCAGCTACAATTGCGATCCGGCCAAGCCCGCTGGCCTGTGCAAGGCCTGCAAGGACACGCTGGCCATCGCGCCACAGGGGCTCAAGACACGCGAAGCGCCCGCCCCCGTCGTCGATCTGCCCTTGGGCGCGACGGAAGACCGCGTCGCGGGTGCCCTCGATATCGAGCGCGCCCTGGTGCACAGCGAGAAGGCGTTCGAGCCGGGCCTGCTGGCCCGTGCCAATCGGGGCTTCCTCTACATCGACGAGGTCAACCTGCTGGAGGATCACCTCGTCGATCTGCTGCTCGATGTCGCGGCATCGGGCGAGAATGTCATCGAGCGCGAGGGTCTCAGCGTCCGGCACCCCGCCCGCTTCGTGCTGATCGGCAGCGGCAACCCCGAGGAAGGCGAGTTGCGCCCGCAGTTGCTGGATCGCTTCGGCCTGTCGGTCGATGTGGTGACCTCGAAGGATGTCAGCCAGCGTGTCGAGGCCGTGAAGCGGCGCGAGGCGTTCGACCGCGACCCCGACAGCTTCATCGCTGAGCATCAGGCGGCTGATGCCAAAATCCGCAAGCGGATCACCACGGCGCGGGGCAAGCTGCCGATGATCGCCATCACCGACGATATCCGCGAGGCGGTCGCGGGGCTCTGTGTCTCGCTGGGCACCGACGGCCTCCGGGGCGAGATGACCCTGCTCAGGGCAGCTCGCGCATTGGCCGCCTACGAGGGCAAGGGAGAGGTGCAACTCGCCCAGATCAAGGCCATCGCACCCGCCGCCTTGCGCCACAGGTTGCGCCGCAATCCGCTGGATGACACCGGGTCGGGACTGCGGGTGGAACGCGCCATGGCGGAGGTGCTTGCCCCGTGACAGACGCCCGCCCCGCCAGCGCCATCTGGAGTGACGCCTGCCGTGCAGCCCAGTTGCTGGCCGTTGACCCCGTGGGGTTGGGCGGCATTGCCCTGCGCTCGCCCGCCGGAGAAGCGCGATCGGCCTGGCTGGTTTTGATGCGGCGACTGATTGCGGAAGCGGACGCGAAAGCCACGTCGCCCGTCGTGCAGATCCCCGCCGATGTGTCCGCGCCCCAGCTCCTGGGTGGACTCGATCTGGAACAGACCCTGGCGCTCGGCCGCCCCGCCGCGCAGCAAGGCGCACTCGCCCGTGCCGATGGTGGCCTGCTGATCATCGCGATGGCGGAACGCATGGGCGCGGCAGCAGCAGGGCCGATTGCGGCGGCTCTCGATCAGGGCGAAGTGGTCACCGAACGCGATGGCTTCTCGCTGCGTCGTCCCACCTGTTTCGGCGTCGTTGCGCTCGATGAAGGCATCGCGGTGGACGAGCGGCCACCCGCGGCTTTGCTTGAACGCCTTGCCATCCATCTCGATCTCTCGGATGTCACCCATCGCGACATGGAAGATGCAGCCCTCGTCGATATCGCGACGGCACGGCGCTGTCTGGGTGATGTCATCATACCCGATAGTGTGATCGAATCGCTATGCGCCGCAGCGCTGGTGCTGGGCGTGACATCGGGCCGGACACCTATCCTGGCGCTGCGGACGGCACGGGCGGCAGCGGCCCTTGCTGGCCGCTGTATCATCGCGGAAGAGGACGTCGTGCTCGCCGCAAGGCTCGTTCTGGGACCGCGCGCGCTGCAACTGCCTGCAACCGACCAGCAGGCAGACGATGCGCCGCCGCCACCGCCGGAGGACAACCCGGACGAGCAGCCGCCTGAACCCCAGGCATCCGACAGCGAAGTACGCAAGCTGGAAGACACCGTGCTGGAAGCTGCGACCACAGCCATCCCTCCCGGTCTTCTGCAATTGCTGCAGGAGAACGCAATGCGCGGTGCGCGGGGCACGAACAGCGGCAAGGCGGGTGACAGCCAGCAGAAGGGTCTGCGCGGACGCCCCATCGGCAGCAGGCGCGGAGAGCTGCGCAGCAAGGCACGCCTCGACCTGCTCGACACGCTGCGTACCGCGGCACCCTGGCAGAACCTGCGCCGTGCCAGCGCCCGCAGCCCGTCGATCCAGATCCGCCGCGAGGATATCCGCCTCAAGCGTTTCAAGGACCGCCAGGCCACCACCACGATCTTCGTGGTCGATGCGTCGGGATCCACGGCAATGGATCGGCTGGGCGAAGCCAAGGGTGCCATCGAGATGCTGCTGGCGGATTGCTATGTCCGGCGCGATGAAGTGGCGCTGATTGCCTTTCGCGGTGCAGGCGCCGATCTGCTGCTGCCCGCGACACGGTCGCTGGCACGGGCAAAGAAATCACTGGCCGCATTGCCCGGCGGTGGCGGAACGCCGCTGGCATCAGGATTGATCGCGGCAGAAAAACTGGCGGATGATGTGCGCCGCAAGGGCCGCACACCAACACTCGTGATCATTACCGATGGCCGCGCCAATGTGGCGCGTGACGGCATGGGCGGGCGGGAGCGCGCCCATGCGGAAGCCGAGCAGGCAGCGATCCTGATCCGCAGCCAGCGCTTCAAAGCCATCGTGGTGGACAACTCGCCCCGGCCCGAGCCCAAGGCCCGCGGCATCGCCCTCAGCATGGGCGCGATCTACTTGCCCCTGCCTCTGGTCAATGCCGCCATCCTGTCCGATGCCGTGCGCCAGCACACGACACAGCGGCCAACAGGGGCCCGCCCATGACCGGTCGGCTTGATTTCGAGCGTGATGGCGCTGATTGGCCCAACCGTGGGGCAAGCCGGTTCATCCAGGTCAACGGACTGAGGATGCATGTGCAGGTCGCAGGCGAAGGCCCTGTGCTGCTGCTGTTGCATGGCACGGGGGCTTCCACCCATTCCTGGCGCGGCTTGCTGCCGCTGCTCGCCGAGCGGTTTCAGGTTGTCGCGCCAGACCTGCCCGGCCACGGCTTCAGCGGCGATCCTGGACAGGCTGGCCTGTCGATCACCGGCATGGCCCGCGCCATCCGTGGGCTGCTGAACGAACTGAAACTCGAGCCACGCTTCGCAGTCGGCCATTCCGCCGGTGCCGCGCTCTTGATCCGCATGGCGCTTGACCGGCAGATCGCACCGGATGCGATCGTCAGCCTGAACGGGGCGCTGCAACCTTTCGGCGGGTTTGCCGGGCAGTTCTTCGCGCCCATCGCGCGCCTCTTCGCCACCTTGCCGATCATGACCACGATGTTCGCCTGGCGGGCGAAAGACCCGCGCGTCATCGACGACATCCTGAAGCAGACGGGGTCCAAGCTCGATGCCGAGGGGATTGCACTCTATCGCATGCTGGCGGGCAATGGCGAGCATATCAGCGCCGCCCTCGGCATGATGGCGAACTGGGATTTGCACAGTCTTGAGCGGGACCTGGCCGGGCTGAAGACGCCGCTGTTCCTGGTTACAGGGCTTAAGGACGAGATGGTGCGCCCCTCGGTCTCGCGCGAGGTGAGCGAGCGCCTGCCATCCGCGAAGCTCCTGCCGCTGCCCGGCCTCGGACATCTGGCCCATGAGGAAGACCCGGCGCGCTTTGCCGACCTGATCGGCACGATTGCGCAAGGCCGTATGCCGCAGGTGCCGGAACGCGCCCGTGGGCGTAGGGTTGCCAGCCAACCAACCCCGATGATGGAGCGGAGAACACCATGACAGCCCCGCTGCGCTTTCCCCTGCCCATCGATTCGAAACGCCCGCATGCAGCCGTGATCGGTGCAGGATTTGGTGGTCTTGCCATGGCGATCCGCCTTGCGGTCAAGGGCTACCAGGTCTCTGTCTTCGAGAATCTGGAACAGGCGGGCGGTCGCGCCAACGTCTATCGGCAGGACGGCTTCTCCTTCGATGCCGGGCCGACCATCGTGACTGCGCCCTATCTGCTGGAGGAACTCTGGGCGCTGTGCGGGCGCAAGCTGCAGGACGATGTCCCGCTGGTGCCGATGCAGCCATTCTACCAGATTCGCTTCAACGATGGCTCCGTGATGCGCTGCTCGGGCGACGCTGCGGCAATGCGGGCGGAGATCCAGCGCCTCTCACCCGGCGATGTGGAGGGCTACGAGCGCTTCATGAAGCTCTCCGAGCGCACCTTCAACATCGGCTTCGAAAAACTCGGCAATCAACCCTTCAACACGCCCTGGGACATGGCGAAGGCCGTGCCCGAAATCATCATGCTGGGCGGCTTGCGCTCCATCCACGGCATGGTGTCGCGCTTCGTCAAGGACGAGCGCATCCGCATCGCGCTGTCCTTCCATCCGTTGTTCATCGGTGGCAACCCACTGAAGGCGAGTGCTGTCTATGGCCTGGTAGCCCATCTCGAGCGGCACTGGGGGGTGCATTTCGCCATGGGTGGCACGGGCGCACTCGTGCAGGGCATGGTGCGGTTGCTGGAGCAGCAGGGCGGCCAGATATTCTACAACACCCGTGTCGATCAGATCCTGACGGATGGCCGCCGCGCCACCGGCGTCAAGCTGGGGACGGGCGAGGAAATCCCCGCCCATCTCGTGGCCTGCAATGCCGATGCCGCCTGGACCTACAACAACCTGTTGCCCAAGAGCGTGCGCAATCCGCTGATGAGCCTGCGGCTCAAGAAGGCATCGTTTTCCTGCGGCATCTTCATCTGGTATTTCGGCACGCGGCGGCGCTACGAGGACGTGCATCACCACAACATCGTGCTGGGTCCGCGCTATGTCGGCCTCCTCCAGGATATCTTCCAGAAGAAGAAGCTGGCGAAGGATTTCAGCCTTTATCTCTATCGCCCGACCGCGACCGATCCTTCCCTCGCCCCTCCGGGATGCGATGCCTTCTATGTGCTTTCGCCAGTGCCCCATCTGGCAGCCGATGTGGACTGGAAGACCCATGCCGAACCCTACCGGCAAGCTGTCGAGGCCCGGCTGATGGAGACGGTGCTGCCTGGATTGAAGGACGAAATCGTGACCTCGAAGGTGATGACGCCGCTCGATTTCCAGTCGCGTTTCCTGTCGCCCTGGGGTGCGGGCTTCGGCATGGAGCCGCTGCTCAGCCAGAGCGCGTATTTCCGACCCCAGAACAAGTCCCATTGGCTCGAGAACCTGTTCATGGTGGGGGCAGGCACGCATCCCGGTGCGGGCATCCCGGGCGTGCTCACCTCGGCCCGCATCGCGGATGAAATGGTGCCTGATCCGGCGGTGTTCGCGTGACCGTCCGCACCGCCCCTCAGCCCATGGTCGATCCACAGGATCTGGCGGCTTGCCGCCTGTTGCTGAAGAACGGCTCGAAGTCGTTCTTCGCGGCTTCGCTGCTGCTGCCGCGCCACGTGCGCGAGCCCGCCACCGCGCTTTATGCCTTTTGCCGTGTCGCGGATGATGCCGTCGATCTGACCGATGACCCCGCCAGTGCCGTCCACCATCTCACGTCAAGGCTGGATGCGATCTATGCCGCTGCGCCAGCAGATGATCCGGTGGACCGTGCACTCGCCGCCGTGGTCCATGGCTTTGCCTTGCCCCGCGCCCATCTCGATGCGCTGCTCGACGGCTTCGTCTGGGATGGCGAGGGGCGGCGCTATCAGACGATCAGCGATCTCAGGGCCTATGCCGCCCGCGTCGCCGGAACCGTCGGCGTGATGATGACGCTGCTGATTGGAGAGCGCTCCGCCGAAACACTGGCCAGGGCCTGCGATCTGGGCGTTGCGATGCAGCTCACCAACATCGCCCGCGACGTGGGCGAGGATGCCCGCAACGGCCGGCTGTATCTGCCGCTGGACTGGCTGCGGGAGGCAGGCCTTGAACCGGACACCTGGCTCCTCTCGCCCAGGCATGATGAACGACTGGCCAGCGTCGTGCAGAGGCTTCTGGCGGAGGCTGCTGGTCTCTACGAGCGTTCCCGCCAGGGCATCGCCCTGCTGCCCGCCGATTGTCGCCCGGCCATCCATGCGGCCCGTCTGGTCTATTCCGATATCGGTGTAGAGGTGGCCCGCAACCGCTTCGATACTGTCAACCAGCGGGCCTACGTCTCTGGGCGTCGCAAGCTGAGATTGCTGGCCGAGGCCCTGATGGCAGGCGCCCCTGCGGCTGGCCAGATGCAACCCATGCTCGAAGAGGTACGGTTTCTCATCGATGCGGTGGAACCGGTTGCGGCCATGTCAATGTGGCCACCGCCCGCAACAGATCATCCCGGACGGGTGAGCCGCGTGCTTGATATCGTGGCCAAGCTGGAACGGCGGCGGAACGAAGCCTGGACGATCGCGCCAGTTTGATTCGCTATCGACACGTTGTCTGCGCACCGCCCACTGATCAATCAGCATGGCGTCCCGGACAGGACTCGAACCTGTTACCTCAAGTTTAGGAAACTTGCGCTCTATCCTGATGAGCTACCGGGACTAACCACGGAAAGCCGTGTAGCATAAGGCTTTCCGTCAGGAAACCACGGGATGCGGCGTTTCAAAGGAAGATATCCAGGTCTTGGTTCACTCTGCGCCGTGGCCTTGGTGATCGCCGCGCCACGGCCCGGTTTGGCCGATTGCGGCCCTGCCCGGCTGGAAGAAGTGAGGCTCGAACGGGTGACGCCCGAGGGCGATCTGGTGCTGGCAGACACACGCCGCCTGCGGTTGGCTGGTCTGCATCTGGAGCCACTCTCGCAAGAAAAGACAGGCAGCGCGCCCTGGCCCAAGCCGGGTGACAGGATCGGCATCGGGTTGCTGGATGCCGACAGGGACCGCTGGTCCAGGCTTGCGGCCATCGTCTTTGCCATGCCTGCTGGAGAGCCACCGGTCTGGCTGCAACATAGGCTTCTGGAGCATGGCGCGGCCCTGGCGCGACCGGAGCCGGACCTTGGCGACTGCTGGCCGTTGCTCACGCAGGCGGAAGCGAAAGTGCGAGGAAAACTGCCGGACTTGCAGGTGGAACCCGGTCGCTTCGCCCGCATCAGCGGCAGGGTCTCACGCCTGGGCGATGGCCGCAGCGCCCATTTCATCACGGTGTTCGGGACCACGGGCGAGCGCGCAACGGGCCTGATCCAGAAGCGCCATCTGAAGCGCTTCAGCGAGGCAGGCGTTGACGTGGCGCAGCTTCGCGGTCAATTCATCCGGATGAGGGGCGTTCGCAGCACCACCAATGCATCGATCATTCCCCTCACATCGCCGGATCAAATCGAGATTGTGCGTTGACATCTGACGTGACCAAATCTGGACGAACAGTGTTGGCAGGCAAGTCGCTGGCAGCCGCTGCCATGCTTGTCCTCGCGGCTTGCGTGACCGATCCGCTGAGCAATGAGAAAGCGGGTACCGCGCCACAGGAAAAAGGAGCGATCACGCTGCCGTCCTCGCCACCGCGCACCACCGCGCTGGATGCGGCCTCGGCGCGGGAGCACCAGCGCCTGGTCGCGGCCTTTGGCGGAGAATACCGCGCACCTCAGGCGCAGGCTCTGCTGAACGATATCATCGCCCGGCTCGGTCAGGCCACCGAACGCCCGTCCGAGCGCTATCAGGTCACGATCCTGAATTCGCCCGTGGTCAATGCCTTCGCCCTGCCCAACGGCAACATCTACATCACCCGGGGCATCCTGGTGCTTGCCAACGACACCTCCGAGATCGCCTCCGTGCTGGCGCATGAGATGGCGCATGTGATCACACGGCATGCCGTCGACCGGCAGGAACTGGAGCGCACGGCAACCCTGGTGGACCGGGTGCGCACCGACGTGCTGCAGGATGCCTCAGGCGCCCGCGCCGTGAACGCGCAAGGCCGCGTCGCCATCGCCAGCTTCTCGCGGCAGCAGGAACTGGAGGCCGATGCGCTGTCGGTCCGGATCATCGCGCGGGCCGGCTTCGATCCCTACGGCGCGACCCGCTTTCTGGATTCACTCGGCCGCACCACGGCCATTCGCGCGGCGCTGCTGGGCGTGAACCCCAACGCCCAGTCCATGGACATCACCGCCACCCACCCCGCCGCGCCCGAGCGCATCCAGCTTGCGACCCTCGCCGCCCGCCAGGTCGGTGCACCCGGCATGGGCGAGGCGGAGCGCAATCGCTATCTGCTGGCCGTGCAGGGCGTGACCGTGGCGGATGATTCGGCCCAAGGCTTCGTGCGCGGCCTCACCTTCAGCCACCCCAGGCTGGGCATCACCTTCACCGCGCCGGAAGGCTTCGTCATCGAGAACAGCAAGGAGGCCGTTGTCGGCTTCTCGCCCGAAGGTGGCAAGGCCATGCGCTTTGATCATGTCAGGATCGATGCTGCGGCCAACCTGGAGACCTATGTCGGCAGCGGCCTGATCGAAGGCGCCGCAGCCACCAACATTGAGGCGCTCACCATCGGCGGCCAGCCCGCTGCGACGAGCGTGTCGAAGAGCGATGGCTGGTCCTACCGCATCTTCGCCATCCGCTCCGGCGGCCAGACTTTCCGGCTGACCTATGCGGCACGCGAGATGACGGCAGCACTGGATCAGCAGTTCCGGCAATCCGCCGAGACCTTTCGGCGTCTGACCACCCAGGAATCGGCACGGCTGAAGCCGCTGCGCATCGCGCTGGTCACCGCAGGCGGCGCTGATACGGCAGAGACGCTGTCAGCCCGCATGGCCAGCGACGAGCCCAAGCTGGAGCGCTTCCGGGTGCTCAACGGCCTCCAGATCAGCGACCGCATCTTTGCCGGCCAGCGTTATAAGATCGTCGCGGAATGAGTATGTGAGGACCCCATGCCTGCCATCGCCACCATAGCCGAGCTGGAAGCCCTGTACGCCCCGGTCAATCCGGTGGCGATCCTGAAGGAACTCGACCACGTCAACGCGCCCTATGCGCGCTTCATCGAGGCCGCACCCTTCGTCATCCTCTCGACTGCCGGGCCGGAAGGTCTCGACTGCTCGCCGCGTGGCGATCCTGCAGGCTTCGTGCGGGTCGCTGACAGCAAGACACTGCTGATCCCTGACAGACGCGGCAACAACCGCGTGGACTCGCTGCGCAACATCGTGCGCGATCCCCGCGTCGCCCTGTTGTTCCTGATTCCGGGCGTCGGCAACACCATGCGGGTCAATGGCCGGGCGGAACTGCTGACGGACACGGAGCTGCGTGCCAGCTTCGCCATGCGCGGCAATCCACCGCTCTGCGTCATCAAGGTCACGGTCGAAAGCGTCTATCCCCAGTGCCAAAAGGCCCTCGTCCGCTCGCGCCTCTGGGATGCCGCCACGCATGTCCCGCGCGACAGCCTGCCGTCGATCGGCGAGATGATGAAGGTGATCGATCCCGCCTTCGATGCCACGACATATGAAGCGAATTATCCGGCGCGGATGGAGCAAACGATTTACTGAGCGCGTGCACAGGGATGATCAGAAAAAGAAATCCTGTGCGGTGACGCTGGCGACAGGGACGCCAGCAAGCGTGATTGTTGTTCCAGCCAAGGTGCCGAGCACAAAGCTGATCACGGCATTGCCATTGCTTGCAGACACCGTGATATCGCCCCCCAGGCCCGCCGCAGTATAACCCGTTCCACGCAGGTCGATGTGGTCCTGCTGCTGGTTGGCAACGGCGTCGGCATCGCGGAAATGGGGCCGGCAACTCCTGGGATATTGGCTGTTTGGAATGGCCAAGAGGGCATTGAAATCCGTGATCACATCGTCACCGAGGTCTCCCGAGCCAGAATAACGGTAAAGGTCACGACCCGAGCCTCCGGTCATGATGTCATTGCCGAGCCCCCCGATGATCGTGTCATTGCCAAAACCACCTGAGAGTGTGTCGGCAGCCAGGCCGCCAATGATGAGATCATTGGTCGACAGCCCCTGCAGATCACCTCCAACTGCTCCCGCCTGAATCAAACCCTCGGCCTCGATCCCGTTGCGGGTATAGACTTCGCCGACCAGCGGATGGGCCGCTTGATAGGGCAGCAGATCGTTGAGCATGGCAATCGCGGATGAACTGTTGCCGACATAAGCCTCCAGAAACAGGCTGGCTGCAGCTGTGACCTCGGCATTCAGCACCGGATTGGCAGGATCGCCGCCGACCTGCCCATGGTCTGCGCCTGTCAGGACAATGGCATATTTTCCCGTAGCAGGCCCGCTGTCAAAGCCTGTCAAGCGGTCATGATAGGTCTGCTGGTCTGCTCCGGAGTCCAGCGTCCCCGTGATCATCAGGGCTGGAACAACCTGATGGTCCCATGAGTCCTCCATGAAACCGAAGGTCGGTGCAACGCCCTGCGGCGAGAGCAGGATGGCCTGCTTGAAACGGGCATCCGCAACCGTTGTCAGGCCATAGGAGTTTCCGGCAGCCAGCCCGGCGATCTCCGGCAAGGCACTGGTTGCCCCTGTCAGCAAAGCCGTGGTGAAGGCTCCCATGGAATGCCCGGCAATGGTCGGGTCCGTCAGGTTCACGCTGTAGCCGGGGAGGCCAGCAGAAAGAGCGGCGGCATTGCTCAGGAGAAACTGGATATCCGCCACACGGTGCAGCGCTGTCGTCGCCGAGGGATTGTAGAAATCGTCCTGAACCACGCCAACCGTGCGGAAGGAATCAAGATGCGTCGGCGCGATCACGATATAGCCCAACGCCGCCAGATCGCGGGCCACGTTGCCGGCATTGGCGAAGGGACTGCCCCCCAGGCCATGCGAATACAGGATCACAGGATAGTCACCCGGTGCATCGGGCGCGAAAACCCGCAATTCGATGCTGCGTGTCACAGTCTGCAGCACGCCACCGGCATCGCGGTAGCTGACGAGATGGTTCGTATCGGTGACCGTCGTCGTTCTGGTGATCGTCATGCACGCTCCATCATGCATGCATAAACTGGTTCAAGTTGCCGTTCGGTGAACTTCAGGTGAGCAATCGGTTAGTTTGTCGGGCTGAAGTGGCCCACCGCACTATCCCGCGCTGAGTGGCAAGGGGGCCTGCGCAGGATTTACCGTCTGATCCAGCGTACTCTGTTCCCGCGCCTTCTCGTCCCGGATCTCCTGCTTGATCTGGCGACGGAACCAGACGGCATACAGCGCGGGCAGGAACAGCAGCGTCATGAAGGTCGCGACAAACAGCCCGCCCATGATCGTCACGGCCATCGGCCCCCAGAACGCCGAGCGTGACAGCGGGACCATGGCCAGGATGGCGGCCATGGCGGTCAGCATCACCGGCCTGGAGCGCCGCACCACGGATTCGACGATGGCATCCTTCATCCGCATCCCGCTCTTCACATCCTGCAAAACCTGGTCAGCAAGAATGAGCGAATTGCGCATGTCCATGCCCGCCAGGGCGATGAGTCCGAGCAGCGCGACGAAGCCGAAGGGATAGCCCGAGAGGTTCAGCGCCAGCGACGCCCCGATGATGCCCAAGGGGGCCGAGGCAAAGACCAGGAACAGCTTGGCGAAGCTCTGCACCTGAATCATGATCAGCGTCAGCATGATGATGATCATGACCGGTGCCACCGCCGCGATCGAGGCGTTGCCCTTGGCGGATTCCTCGATCGCGCCGCCAATCTCGATGCGGTAGCCTGCGGGCATGGCGTCCCTCAGCGGCTTGAGCCTTGGCCATATCTCGTTGGTCACGGTCGGCGGTTGCACGCCATCCGCCACGTCGCCCCGCAGTGTGATGGCCATGTCGCGGTTGCGCCGCCACAGGATCGGCTCCTCATGGTCGAATTCGATGCGTGCGACCTGCGCCAGAGGCACCGCGACGCCACCACGGGACAGCACGGTCAGGTCACCGATGCGGCCAAGATCCAACCGCTCGCTCTGTGCGGCCCGCGCCACGACATCGATCTTCTCGGTGCCGCTGCGGATCGTGGTGACGGTGACGCCTGAAATCAGCGTCTGCAACGTCTGCGAGATGGTCTGGGGATCAAGGCCGAGCGTCCGCGCCCGTTCCTGATCGACCACCAGCTTCACCGATGGCGTCATTTCGTTCCAGTTGAAGTGCGGATCGACGAGCGCCTTATTCTGCCGCGCGATCTCGCGGGCCTGCACGGCATAGTCACGCACCTTCATCGGGTCTGGCCCGACAATGCGAAACTGCACGGGGAAGCCGACCGGCGGGCCGAAGTTGAAGCGGTCCACCCGGATGCGCGCCTCGATGAGAGCACCATCGGCGACAGCCTTCTCGAGCCGAGCCTTCACGGCTTCCCGCGCCTTGATGTCCTTCGTCATGATGACGATTTCCGCGAAGGACTCGGTTGGCAATTGCGGATTGAGGCCAAGCCAGAAGCGTGGTGATCCCTGACCGATATAGGTCGAGTATCCCACCACGTTGGCGTCGCCTTCCAGCATCTTCTCGGCTTTCTTTGCCGTTTGCGTGGTCACGCCCATCGCTGTTCCCTCCGGCAGGCGCATCTGCAGGAAGAGTTCCAGCCGCTCCGACAGCGGAAAGAATTGCTGCTGGATGCGGCCAAACCCGAGGATGGAGAGACCGAACACGCCGACTGTCATCACGACGACCTTGATCCGGTTCGTCACGCACCAGCGGATGATGCGCCTGAGATAGCCGTAGCCCCGCGTTTCATAGATCGCGTGCGGATCATGCCGCGCATGGGCCTTGGCGAGATCGGGCAGGAGCTTGACACCCAGATAGGGAATGAAGGTGACGGCCACGATCCACGAGGCGAGAAGCGAGATCGCCACCACCCAGAAGATCGAGCCGGTGTATTCCCCCACGCCCGAATTGGCGAAGCCGATGGGCAGGAACCCCGCAGCCGTGACCAGCGTTCCGGTCAGCATGGGAAAGGCCGTGGTTTCCCAGGCCGCTGCCGCCGCTTTCCAGCGGTCCCAGCCCTGCTCCATTTTCACCACCATGGTTTCGAGCGCGATGATCGCGTCATCCACCAGCAGCCCCAGCGCTATGATCAGGGCGCCCAGTGAAATGCGGTGCAGGTCGATGCCCATGATGAGCATGAACAGGAAGGCCATGGCCAGCACGAGAGGCACGGAAAAGGCCACCACGATGCCCGTGCGCCAGCCCAGCGACAGGAAGCTGACGGCCAGCACGATGGCGAGCGCCTCCGCAAACGAGCGCAGGAATTCAGCCACCGCCTTGTCGACGACCTTCGCCTGATCCGCAACATGGATGATGTCCACGCCAATAGGCTGTGCCTTCTCGAAGGCCTCCATCACCTTGGTGATGTCTTCGCCAAGGGTGAGGATGTTGGCGCCCTTCTGCATGACGACGCCGACGGCCAGCGCTGCTTTGCCATCCTGGCGCACCAGGTATCGCGGCGGGTCTTCGTAACCCTTGGTGATCGTGGCGATATCGCCAAGGCGGAAGGTGCGGCCTCCCGCCTCGACCGGCGTTTCCGCCACAGCCTTCACGCCGTCCAGCGCCCCGGTGACCCTGAGGGCCACACGCTGCGCCGAGGTCTCGATCACGCCTGAGGGAACCACGCTGTTCTGGCGGGCAAGGCTGTCGAACAGCGCCTGTGTCGGCACGCCCAGGGTCGCCAGCTTCGCATGGCTGAAGGCAACGAAGATGCGCTCGTCCTGCTGGCCGTAAAGATTGACCTTCACCACATTCGGCACGCGCATCAGTTCGGATTTCAGGCGTTCCGCGATCACCTTGAGCTGGGTGAAATCCGCCCCGTCAGCCGTCACCATGTAGAGCATGCTGTCAACGTCACCGTATTCATCGTTGATGTTCGGGCCGATCAATCCAGCGGGAAGCTCGGGACGCAGATCATTCAGCTTCTTGCGGATCTGGTAGAAGAGCTCGGGCATCAGGTGCGACCGCGTGCTGTCCTTGAACACCAGTTGCGCCGCGACAAAGCCGGGCTTGGTGTAGGTCTCGATCTTGTCGAAGAAGGGCAGTTCCTGCAGCTTCTTCTCGATCCTATCGGATACCTGATCCTGCATGTCCTGGGTGGTGGCTCCGGGCCAGATCGCCGTGATCACCGCCACCTTGATGGTGAAGGACGGATCCTCCGCGCGTCCCAGGCGGAAATAGGCCATGGCACCGGCCACGAAGATCGCCAGCATCAGGAACAGCGTCAGGGACTGGTGACGCACGGACCATGAGGACAGATTGAAACGGTTCATCGCATGCCCTCAGGGTTGCACGATACGGACGCGCTGCGAGACGTCCAGTTTCTGGACGCCCAGCGTCACCACCATGTCACCTGTCACCACGCCCTTGCGCAGCACGACATCATTCGCCTCGTAGGCCACGACCTCGACAGGCTTCAGCGTCAGTTCCCCCGTGCCCTGGTTGACCACATAGACGCTGGCACCCTGCCCCTGATTGAACAGCGCCGAGAGAGGCAGGCGCGCCACCTTTTCGCTCTCGGGATCAGAGAGCGTGACCGTCGCGGTCAAGCCGAATTCGAGGCTCTGCGGCGGATCGATGATGGTGAAACGGGCCTGGTAGGTCCGTGTCGTCGGATCGGCTGACGGTGACAACTCCCGCAGCCTGGCCTGGAAAACCTTACCGGGTTCCGACCACAGCGAGACTTCAGCCTTCGCCGTCTTGACCCGGTCCACCACCGCTTCGGGGATGGCAGCCACGGCCTCGCGACTGTCGACCTTCGCCAGGCGGATCGCAGGGATACCGGCGGCGACCACCTGGCCCGGTTCGACCAGGGTCGCCGTCACGATGCCATCGGCATCGGCCTGCAGCGTGGCATAGGCGAGGCTGTTGGCGGCCAGGCTCACCGCCCGTTCGCCGCGATTCAAGCGCCCTCGCGCTTCTTCCACCAGCGCCCGCTGCTTTTCAGCATTGGAAGCCGTGCTCCAGCCTTCGCGCCGGAGCAGGCCGATGCGCCTGTCTTCGGCATCCGCCTGCACGAGCGAGGCCTTGGCGGCGGTAAACTCAGCCTGCGCCTGTTCGAGCTGAAGCGTGAGATCGGTGATATCGAGCCGCGCCAGCGCCTGGCCGGCCGTCACGCGCTGGCCCGCCTGGACCAGCCGCTCCGACACCTTGCCGGACACACGGAAGCCGAGATCGCTCTCGACCCTTGGCCTGACCACGCCGACAAACGAGCGGTTGGACGTCCTTGGCTCGAACACCACGGCTTGGGCAACAACCGCCCGCAGCTCTGGCTTCTTCTCGACATTGCTCTTGCTCTCCGTACAGGCCGCAAGGCCCGCGACCGTGAGAGCCGCCAGCAAGGCAGGCAATGCACGCCGCCTCAGACGCAACGAAAGACCGGGCATGGCATGGGCTCCACTCATTCTGGTGTCACTCTCAGGGCGTTGACGACGAAATCCGAGAGACGCATCGCGTGCTCTTCCATGTCGCGGCCATGACGCATGCATTCCGCGATCATCATGGGATGCAGGATGCAGGTGCAGGCGTTCTTGACCGTCAGGGCGGTGAGCGGGACATCACAGGGGCGGAACTCTCCGGACTGCACGCCGCTGGCGATGACCATGCCGATATGATCGATGACGTAGCGCAGATGCGCCTCGACGGCACCCCAGTTCTCCTCCATCGCGGCCTCGACCATGTCATGCACCCGCCGCTCGCCGATGAAGCGGCTGCGGTTGAAACGATGCAACTCGACCAGGAGTGTCTTCAGCCGCTCTCCGGCGGGACTGTCCTGTGCGACGATCCGGTCGATCATCGCATGTTCCTCGCCGAGGATGCGCAGGCAGATCGCTTCGTTGATTGCGCCCTTGGACGCGAAAAACCGGTAAACATTGGCAGCCGACATGCCCAGCGCATCGGCGATATCGGCAACCGCCGTCTTGGCGTAGCCGACACGGCGAAAATGCTCCTCCGCGACATCCATGATGCGCAGGCGCGTTTCTTCCGGGTCAAGGCGAGGGCGGATATTCACGGCTGAGACTTTATAGCTGATGAATTTCAATATTTATCAGTCATTACAAAAATCTGCAAGCGATGAGGTCATCGCAGTTGCAGCTTGCGTTCAGCCCGTGATCTTGGAACACTCTCCTCGGCAAAGGGCATCCCGACGGTGCCCGGGGGAGAACGGTGATGATCAGAAGCACATTCCTTGCAGGCGGCCTGGGCCTTGCCCTGTGTCTCGGCAGCGTCAGTGGCGCCTTGGCGCAGAAGACGACGCTCAATGTCGGACTGGCATCGGCCGATGCGGGCGTGCTCGACCCGCACATGAACTCGGCGACGACCGGCAAAAGCTTCCTGCAGCAGATCTTCAATGGCCTCGTGCGCCTGAAGCCCGGCGAAATCAGCCCGGACCAGATCGAGCCCGATCTGGCCGAAAGCTGGACCTCGTCCCCGGATGGCAAGGTCTGGACCTTCAGCCTGCGCAAGGGCGTGCAGTGCCACCACAATTTCGGAGAGTTCACGGCGGAAGACGCGGTCTTCTCGCTCAAGCGGGCCGCTACCCGCGAGACCTCGACCTTCTCGTCCGACTACGCGGCCTTCGACAGCGTCGAGGCACCGGACAAGTATACCGTGAAAATCACCCTCAAGAACCCGATTCCCAGCCTGCTGGGCGTGGTGATGAACTACCACGGAGGCCAGATGGTCTGCAAAGCGGCTGTCGAGCAGATGGGCAACGAAGCCTTCCGCCGCCGCCCCATCGGCACCGGCCCCTTTGCCTTCGCCGAATACGTGCCGCAGCAATACGGCAAGCTTGTCGCCAACGACCAGTATTTCCGGGGCAAGCCCATCCTGCGGGAAATCACGTTTCGCCTGATCCCCTCCGACGCCGCCCGCGATCTGGCGTTCCAGGCGGGTGAGCTGGACATGCTCTATGCCCGCCAGGACCAGAGCAGTTTCAACCGGCTGAAGCAGACGCCCGGTGTCAATGCCTATGCCATGAACCCTGCCGAGATGTCGGTGCTGCATTTCAACACGACCATGCCTCCCCTCGATAATCTCAAGGTGCGCCAGGCGGTTGCCCATGCGCTGGATCGCGATGGCATTCACCAGTTCCGGGGGCGTGACGTGTCACGACAGGCGGTGTCAGTGGTTCCAAACGGCTATCTCGGCACTTTGGCCAACGCACCGCTGCTGCCGCACAACCTTCAAAGGGCAAAGGACCTGCTGACCGAGGCGGGCTTTCCCAACGGCATCACCCTGAAGACCATCCACACCACGCTGCCCGGCATGTTGAGCTTCATGGAGGCCGTGCAGGCCCAGCTTCGCCGTGCCGGCATCACGCTGGAGATCACGCCGGTGGAGCATGCGACCTTCCATCAGCAGATCCGCCAGAACCTCAGCCAGGTCGTGCATTTCCAGGCGGCGCGCTTCCCGGTGGCGGATGTCTATCTCTCGCAGTTCTTCCATTCCCGCGCCATCGTCGGCACGCCGACAGCCGTCACCAATTTCTCGCATTGCAAGGTGGCGGATGCCGAGATCGATGCGGCCCGCAGCGAGCCGGACAAGGCCAAGCAGATCGCACTCTGGCACGAGGCGCAGCGCAAGATCGTCACCGAGGTGTGCGCAGTGCCAGTGAACGAGTCGCTCCAGCTCTGGGCGCTCAAGGATTCGCTCGACCTTGGCTATGAAGTGAAAGGTGCACTCAACCTCGGGCCCGGCGTGCTGGAAACCAGCAAGTTCACGCGCTGACGACGGCACGGATGTGACCGCGTTTCTGGTCCGCAGGTTCGGCTTCGCCTGCATCACGCTGTTTGCGGTGCTGACGATCATCTTCCTGATCGTCCGCATCCTGCCGGGTGATCCGGCGCAGGTGATCCTGGGTGATCAGGCTGACGCGGCAGCAATCGCAGCCCTGCGGACGAGGCTTGGCCTCGACCAGCCCTTGCTGGTGCAATACGCCTCGTTCCTGGCCGGTGCCGTCAGGGGAGACTGGGGCGTGTCTCTGGTCACGGGCAGGCCGGTGATCCAGGAGGTTGTCAGCGTCCTGCCCTGGACAATCGAGCTGACATTCTTCGCCCTGCTCGTTGGTGCGGTGATCGGCATTCCCCTGGGCGTCTGGGCGGCAATCAACCGCAACCGCGTCCCGGACTATGCGATCCGCATCGCCTCGCTGCTGGGCCTTTCGTTCCCCGCCTTTGTCTCCGGCATCCTCCTGCTGATCGGACTGGCGATCCAGTTGCGCTGGTTTCCGGTCATCAGCGGCCAGCGCGGGACATGGACGCAATGGCTGCAATCGCTGGTGCTGCCCGCCATCAACCTGGGCCTGATCATGGCGGCCTATATCACCCGCGTCACACGCTCGGCCATGCTGGAGGTGCTGTCCGAGGATTATGTCCGCACCGCCCGCGCCAAAGGCGTGCCATGGCGGGCGGTCGTCTGGCGTCATGCCCTGCGCAATGCGCTGATCCCCATCATCACAATTGTAGGACTTTATCTCGGCGTGCTGATCGGCAACTCGGTGCTGACCGAGATCGTCTTCAACCGCCCGGGCCTGGGCAAGCTGATCGTCGGCGCACTGAACCAGCGGGACTACACCATGCTGCAAGGCATGATGGTGATCTACACGCTGCTGGTGGTGGCGATCAATCTGGCGACAGACCTTGTCTATGGCATCGCCGATCCCCGGGTGAAATTGCAATGACGCCCATAGCCTCCCCCAGCGCGTCATCGGGTCTGTCTCGCCTGGCAACTGCAACGCTGCGGGCCTTCAACACCAACAAGACGTCCTGGGTTGGCCTTGTGCTGTTCCTGGTGATCGTTGTCCTGGCTGTTCTGGCCCCCTGGATTTCACCCCATGATCCCATCGAGCAGGATATCTTCTCCAAGCTCCAGTCGCCCTCCGCGACCTACTGGCTGGGCACCGACTATTACGGTCGCGACATCCTCTCGCGCCTGCTGCACGGCGCACGCTACTCGCTGATCATCGGGCTTGGAGCCACCTTCTTCGCCATGGTGCTGGGTTCCTTCATCGGCATTGTCTCAGGTTTTTATGGCGGGCGGTTCGACACCCTGACCATGCAGGTCATGGATATCCTGCTGGCCTTTCCCTCGCTGATCCTGGGCTTGATCATCGTGGCGATGCTCGGCCCCACGCTGACGAACATCATCGTTGCCATCGCGCTCACCTCGGTGCCGTCCTTCGCCCGCATCGCCCGTGCGCCCACGATTGCCGTGAAGGAGCGGGAATTCGTCGAGGCCGGACGCGCCCTTGGCTTTTCCGACGCTCGGCTCATGTTCGTCCACATCCTGCCCAACATCGCGGCGGAAATCCTGGTGATGTTTTCGCTATGGACCGCAAGCTCGATCCGTACCGAAGCCTCGCTGGCCTTCATCGGCCTGGGCCTGAAACCGCCGACGCCGACCTGGGGCGGCATGATCCGCGAGGGCTTCGAGAACATCCTCGAATCCTACTGGCTGGCGCTGATGCCAGGACTTGCCATCCTCGTGGTGGTCTTCGCGCTCAACCTGCTCGGCGATGGCCTGCGCGATGCCATCGACCCCAAGCTCAAGGGCGAGCAATGAGCGCGCCCGAGCCTGTCCTCAGCGTCGAGAACCTGACCACGGCCTTCCGTGTCAACGGGGTCTGGCGCCCCGTGGTGAAAGACCTGTCCTTCACCGTAGCACCCAAAGAGACGCTCGCCATCGTCGGCGAATCCGGCTCGGGCAAGAGCGTCACGGCCCTGTCGATCATGCGCTTGGTGCCGGAGGTGAATGGCCGCATCGAAGGCCGCATCATGCAGGGCGGCCGCAACCTGCTGGATCTGCCGGAAAGCGCCATGCGCGGCGTGCGCGGCAATGATATCTCGATGATCTTCCAGGAACCGATGACCAGCCTGAACCCGGTACTCACCATCGGCTTCCAGATCGCCGAGACACTGCGCTATCACAGGGGCATGGATCACGCGGCAGCCAATGCCGAGGCCTTGCGCATCCTCGAGACCGTGCGCATCCCTGCCGCTGCCTCGCGCTTCAACGAATACCCCCACCGCTTTTCGGGCGGGATGCGCCAGCGCGTCATGATCGCCATGGCGCTGGCCTGCCGCCCCAAGCTGCTGATCGCGGACGAGCCGACCACTGCGCTCGATGTCACGGTGCAGGCGCAGATCCTGGAGCTGATCAAGCTGCTGCAGGATGAGTTCGGCATGGCCGTCATCTTCATCACCCACGATATGGGCGTGGTGGCCGAGGTGGCCGAACGCACGATCGTCATGCTGCGGGGCGACTGTGTGGAGCAGGGCGACACCGCCACGATCTTTGGCAAGCCACAACATCCCTATACCCGCGCCCTGCTGGCCGCCGTGCCGAGGCTTGGCTCCATGGTGGGCCAGCCACGCCCCCGGCGCTTTCCCGTGGTCGATCCGCACACCGGCGAAGCCGATGAACCCGCGCTTGCAGCCGATACGGTCCTGAAGTCGGATGCGCCTCTGTTGCGCGTCTCGAACCTTGTCACGCGCTTCGATGTCCGGAGCGGCCTGCTCGGCAAGGTCACCGGCAGGGTCCATGCGGTGGAGAATGTCTCGTTCAGCCTCAGCCAGGGAGAGACGCTGGCGCTGGTGGGCGAATCGGGTTGCGGCAAGTCGACGACGGGCCGGTCGATCCTGCGGCTGATCCCGCCAACCTCGGGACAGGTGATGTTCGAGGGGCGTGACATCGCCACGCTGCCCAGGAATGAATTGCGCCAGATGCGCCGGCGCATGCAGATGATCTTCCAGGATCCCTATGCCAGCCTCAATCCCCGTCGCACGGTTGGCACCGCCATCGCCGAGCCCATGATCATCCACGGCTTGGCGAGCAAGGCCAACGCACGCGACAAGGTGGCGGACCTGATGCGCCGCGTCGGCTTGCCAGCAGACATGGCGGATCGGCTGCCGCATGAATTCTCCGGCGGCCAGCGCCAGCGGCTCTGCATCGCCCGCGCCCTGGCGCTCTCGCCCCGGCTGATCGTGGCGGATGAGGCCGTGTCGGCGCTCGATGTCTCGATCAAGGCGCAGGTCATCAACCTGATGCTCGACCTCCAGCAGGAACTTGGCCTGGCCTATCTCTTCATCTCGCATGACATGGCGGTGGTGGAGCGCGTCAGCCACCGCGTGGCCGTGATGCATCTGGGCGAGATCGTCGAGATTGGGCCACGCAGCGCGATCTTCGGCAATCCCCAGCATCCCTACACGATCAAGCTGATGGCGGCCGTGCCGACACCCGATCCGGCAAGGCGCGGCATGCGTCGCGGCCTGTCCAACGACGAGATACCAAGTCCGTTCCGCAAGCCCGACTATCTGCCGCCCAGGCGAGCGTACCGCGAGGTTTCGGATGGGCATCTGGTGCAAATCCAGGACCGATAGTATGGCAGAACCCGCACAAACCCTGTCGCATGATCCCTACTGGTGGGATGCTGCTCCGCGCGAGCAACCCGTGGAGACAACGCTGCCAGCCCTCGCGGATGTCGTCATTGTCGGTGCGGGCTATGCGGGCCTTTCCGCCGCCCTTACCCTGGCCCGCGCCGGACGCAGCGTCGTCGTCTGCGAGGCGGGGCCGCCGGGCCTGGGCGCATCCAGCCGCTCCGGCGGCATGATCGGCCATGGGCATCGCCTGTCTTACTCGCGGCTGATCGAGGTCCATGGGCCGGAGAAAGCCAAGGCACTGATCGGCGAAGGCATCGCCTCGCTGGCCTTCGTCAAGGATCTGATCGCCCGCGAGGGGATCGACGCCAGGCTGCAACCCGTGGGACGGATGCGCGGGGCCTGGACCGCTGCCGACTATGACACCATGGGCCGGGAGGCGGATCGCCTCAACCAGAGCTTCGATCTTGATATTCAAGTGCTCCAGAAACACGAGATGCGGAGTGAAATCGCGACCGATTCCTATCAGGGAGGGCTGATCTTCCCCACCCACGGTGGCGTCCATCCTGCCCTGTTCCAGCAGGGATTGCTGGCGGCGGCGCGAAAGGCGGGCGCCATGGTTGCGGCCTACACCCCGGTCACCCGCCTGCAGCGCGACGGCAAGGGCTGGCGCATCGAGACCAGCCGGGGAACCATCCGCGCCAACGATGCCATTGTCGCCACCAACGGTCATTCCGGCAAGCCTGTGGTCGATCTGGCAAGACGGCTGGTGCCGATGCCGAGCTATATGATCGCCACGCAGGAGCTGGGCGAGAACCGGGTGCGGTCGCTCATCCCCAACCTGCGGATGATTGTCGAGACACGCGAGAAGCACCTGTATTACCGCCCTTCGCCCGACGGGAAACGCATCATCCTGGGCGGGCGGGCGGCGCTGCATCCCATAGGTCTGGACGACGCGGCCAGACGGTTGCGCACGGAACTGGTGGCGCTGTTTCCCAGTCTCGCAGATACCGAAGTCACCCATTGCTGGACCGGCAATGTTGCCATGACCCGCAGCGATCTTCCCGGCATCGGGCAGCGCGATGGCCTGTGGTACGCGCTGGGCTGCAACGGTTCCGGTGTCGCCCTCATGCCATGGTTGGGCCACAAGCTGGCGCAAAAGCTGCTGGGAAGCCCCGAGGGCCGGACGCCCTTTGACGACATCCCCTTCACGGCCCTGCCATTTTATGATGGCCGCCCCTGGTTCCTGCCACTGATGACAGCCTGGTTTCGCGCCAAGGACCGTTGGCGGGGCAATTGAAGGGTGTCATTTTTCCGCCCTTGAATGGCGCGAAGCTTGCTTTCCAAAACCACGTCGGTACGACCCTCTGGAATGCCTGTGCATGGACATGACGCTTGCCTTGACGACACGAAGCGATCAATCCAGCAGGACAGCAGTTTCGTAGCCGCAACTGGAACAACCAAAGGGAGCCTCACGATGATGAAATATCGCCTCGACCGCCGCGCCGCATTGGGAGTGCTCGGCGGAGCCTCGGCCTCAGTGCTCATTCCGATGCCAGGCAGCCGCGTCAATGCGCAGACGCTCGACAAGGTCAGCTACCAGACGAACTGGCGGGCGCAGGCCGAGCATGGCGGCTTCTACTTCGCCGTCGCCAACGGCATCTACAAGAAATACGGCATCGATGCCGATATCCGCATGGGCGGCCCGCAGCAGAACCCGTCGCAGTTGCTGCTGGGTGGCCGCGTGGACATGATCATGTCCAACTCGTTCGAGGCCATCAACTACGTGAAGGAGAACATTCCCTTCCTGTGCATCGGCTCGATCTTCCAGAAGGACCCGCAGGTGCTGATCTCGCATCCCGGTGTCGGCCATGACAATCTGGCAGCCCTCAAGGGCAAGCCGATCCTGGTGGGCGCGGCTGGTCGCACCAGCTTCTGGCCATTCCTGAAGGCGAAGTTCGGTTACGCCGAAGATCAGGCGCGTCCCTACACCTTCAACATGGCGCCCTTCCTGGCCGACAAGCAGATGTCGCAGCAGGGCTTCCTGTCATCCGAGCCCTATGCGATCGAGCAGGCTGGGGTGAAGCCGGTGATCC
>JANNFV010000542.1:0-4811 GCA_031380285.1 Hyphomicrobiales bacterium
CCATCGACCGGGTGAAAATCGTCATCCCGCAGGATTTCATCATGCCGCCGGATGGGCTCAACATCCGCCATGAACTCGACATGCTGGTGCAGGAAGCACGCCTGCATGAGTTGAAGCGCGCGGCGGCAGTCGCCTTCATCCGCGCCAACCGGCTGAATCGCGTGGTCATTTCAGGCGGCAAGGCACCCAAGCTCGGCATCGTCAGTATCGGCAAGAGCTATCTCGACGTGCGCCAGGCCATGGATGATCTGGGCATCGACGAGGTGATGGCGAACAAGCTTGGCATCCGCGTCTTCAAGGTGGCCTGTCCATGGCCGATGATCCCGGAGGAAATTCTCGAATTCGCAAAAGGTCTCGAGACCATCATTGTGGTCGAGGAAAAGCGCTCCCTCATCGAGGTGCAGCTCAAGGAAGAACTCTACGGTACCGGAATCCAGCCGCTGATCGTGGGCAAGCGGGATGAGCGCGGCGACTGGCTGTTCCCGGTCAAGGGCGCGCTCGATCCCAATGATATCGCCATCGCGGTTGGCGAACGCGTGCTCAAATACGCCAAGAACGACGAGGTCGCGGCAAAAGTATCCGCAATTCGTCAGGCGCAGGCGCGGCTGGCGGAGACGGTGGATGTCGGCACGCGCACGCCGTATTTCTGCTCGGGCTGCCCGCACAACACCTCCACGCGCGTGCCGGAAGGATCGCGGGCCGGGGCCGGTATCGGCTGCCATTACATGGCGCTGTGGATGGACCGTGAGACCGTCGGTTTCACCGCCATGGGCGGCGAAGGGGCGAACTGGGTGGGGGAAGCGAATTTCTCCAAGCGCAAGCACATCTTCCAGAACCTGGGGGACGGCACCTACAACCACTCCGGGGCGCTGGCCCTGCGTTTCGCCGTGTCGGCGAAGACCAATGTCACCTACAAGATCCTGTTCAACGATGCGGTCGCCATGACCGGCGGCCAGACCCATGAAGGCGGCCTGACCGTGGACATGATTGCCCATCAGGTGCGGGCCGAGGGCGTGGAGCGCATCGCCATCGTCACGGACGAACCGGAGAAATATGCGGGACGCATCACCTTTCCGTCGGGTGCCACGATCCATCACCGTGCGGACCTCGACGCCGTGCAGCGCGAGTTGCGCGAGATGGAGGGCGTCACGGTCGTGATCTACGACCAGACCTGCGCTGCCGAGAAGCGCCGCCGTCGCAAGCGCGGCACATTCCCCGACCCCGACAAGCGCGTGATCATCAACGAATTGGTCTGCGAGGGCTGCGGGGATTGCGGCGTGAAATCCAATTGCGTCTCGGTGCAGCCCATCGAGACGGAATTCGGGCGCAAGCGGCGCATCGATCAGAGCTCCTGCAACAAGGATTTTTCCTGCAAGGACGGCTTTTGCCCCTCCTTCGTCACCGTGCATGGGGCGAAGATCAAGAAGGCTGAGGGAATCGCAAACCTCATCCTGAGCCCGTCGAAGGATGCTCCAGCCAGCACCGAAACGCCCTCGACCCTTCGACAGGCTCAGGGTGAGGGCATGGGGAACTTGCCCCCCGAACCAACCCTGCCATCGGTCGAAAAAGAGAACTGGGCCTGCATCGTGACCGGGGTCGGCGGCACTGGCGTGGTCACCATCGGTGCCATCATCGGTATGGCAGCCCATCTCGAAGGCAAGGGCTGTGGCATGATCGACATGGCCGGCCTCGCGCAAAAGGGGGGCAGCGTCTATTCGCACGTGAAGGTGGGCCGCAACCCTGAGGCGATCAACGCGATCCGCGTCAGTGCAGAGAAGGCGAGCCTGGTGTTGGGCGGCGATCTTGTGGTGTCGGGCACCAAGAAGGTGCTGGCATCCGTCAAGCAGGGCAAGACGCTGTTCGTGGCCAACACGGCCGAGATTTTTGGTGGCGAATTCACGCGCAATGCGGATTATTCGCTGCCCGTGGAGCGCCTCAAGCGGGCCCTGATCTCGGCCGCAGGTCGCGACAAGGTGGCTTTCGTCGATGCCACAGGACTGGCCGTGGCCCTGTTCGGCAATTCCATCGCGGCCAACATGTTCCTCCTGGGCTATGCGCAGCAAAAGGGCGGCGTGCCGCTGTCATCCGCGGCCATCGAGCGGGCGATCACGCTCAACGGCGAGGCCGTCGGCATGAACACCGAGGCGTTCCGCTGGGGCCGCCGCACCGCGCATGACCAGCCTGCCGTTGAAGCCATGGTGGCGCAGTCGCGCAAGGCAACCCAGGCACCTGCCCTTTCCACCACCCTGCAGGAGAAGGTGGATCGCCGTGCGGCCTTCCTGACGGAGTACCAGGACGCGGCCTATGCGCATCGCTATCGGACCGCCGTGGCCCGAATCCAGAAGGCCGAGGCAGAACGCACGCCGGGCAAGACAGCCCTGACCGATGCCGCGGCCCGCTATTTCTTCAAGCTCATGGCCTACAAGGATGAGTACGAGGTTGCCCGCCTTTACACCGATGGCAATTTCCTGAAGCAGCTCAAGGCCGAATTCGATGGTGATATCAGGCTGGAGTTCCATCTCGCACCTCCTTTGCTTGGCAAGAGGGATGCGCAGGGCAACCCTGTGAAGACCTCCTTCGGACCCTGGATGCTGAAGGCTTTCGGCCTGCTGACAAAGTTCAAGCGGCTGCGCGGCACCAGGCTCGATATCTTCGGCTACAACGACGAGCGCCGCATGGAGCGCAAGCTGATCGGCGAGTATGAAGGCATGCTCGATTACGTCGCGGCGCGGCTGACCCCGGCGAATCATGCCATCGCCCTGGGCCTTGCGATGATTCCCGAGAAGATTCGCGGTTATGGCCATGTCAAGGAGCGGCACCTCAAGGCGGCTTTGGCTGAGCGCGATGCCCTGATGGAGACTTTCAACACGCCAGGGGCCAAGCCGCTGGCCCTTGCGGCAGAATGACCCTCCGCGTTTTCCGAAATCTTGTGTCAGGGCGCGGAAGGTGGGATGAACAATCTGAAAAGGCGCGCGTCGTCGCCGGGGGATAGGCCTGATGACCTATGTGGTCACCGAGAATTGCATCAAGTGCAAGTACATGGATTGCGTGGAAGTCTGCCCTGTCGACTGCTTCTACGAGGGCGAGAACATGCTGGTCATTCATCCCGATGAATGCATCGATTGTGGCGTCTGCGAGCCGGAATGCCCGGCGGAAGCGATCAAGCCGGATTCCGTGCCGTGACTGGAAAGCTGGCTGAAGCTCAACACCGAATATGCCTAGAGCTGGCCCAACTTCACGATCAAGCGTGAACAGCCCGCCGATGCCAAGGATTGGGATGGCAAACCCGGCAAGCTGGCGCATTTCTCGGCAGAGCAAGGCGAAGGCGATTGAGTCGCGACCTTTCCTTCTCGCCTTGCGGGAGAAGGAAAGGTCGCTTTAGCGAGGTCGGATGAGGGGGAGCGCGGAGCGCGCCTTCATGCCACCGGATATGCTCAAAAAATCGCAAGGTTTGCTCCGCAAGGCCCCTCATGCGACCTTCGCCAAGGCAAAGGCCACCTTCCCCCGCAAGCGGGAAAGGAAAGTGGTGCAGCCTCCCTCACAAATCCGTGACAGCCCGTGAACGGCCTTGTTTTGCCGTCACATTGTCGCCACGGCACGGTGTCATGACCCAGGAGGGGCTCTGTAATCGTGTCCGAAATCATCGCGCCATCACCTGCCAAACCGGCCCGCGATATGCGGCTCGATCTGGCGCGCGGGATCATGCTGCTCATCATCTTTGTGGCGCATGTCCCCAACAATCTGTGGGCGGACTACATCCCGGCACGGTTCGGCTTTTCATCAGGCGCTGAAATTTTCGTTTTCGTTTCAGGCATCGCCAGCGGCATCGCCTTTGGCGGCACCTTCCTGAAGAAGGGCTTTGCGGCTGGCACTGGGCGCATTCTCAAGCGCATCGGCCAGCTCTATGGGGCGCATCTCGGCACGCTGCTGGTGCTGGGTTGCGGGGCTTTGCTGATCGACCGTGCGAGCGGTGGGCTGGTGATGACCCAGCGCTACGATCTGGAATGGCTGCGCAGCATGCCGCTGGATGGCCTGATCGATTACGTCACCTTGCGCTACATCCCGGCTTTTTTCGATATCCTGCCGATGTATGTGATCCTGCTTGGCCTGGTCATCCCTGCGATGCTGCTGGCGCGCCTGTCGCCGCTTGCTGTGCTAGCCTGCTCCGGCCTGCTCTGGCTGATGATGCAGATCGCACCACTGCATTTTCCGGGCAATCCGGTGACGGGCGGCAACTGGTATTTCAATCCGCTGGCCTGGCAGTTCCTGTTCTTTCTCGGCTTTGCCTTCGGCGTGGGCTGGCTGAAAGCACCCCGGCGCGGCATTCCCTGGCTCTTCGCGCTCTCGGTGGCGTATCTTGTCCTTTCGGTGCCGCTGACCTTCTGGGGCGTGCATGCCTCCTTCCCCGAGGCCGATGCCTTGAACAAGCTGATCTATCCCGAGGACGCGATCACCATTCTCCACATATCGCGGCTCCTGCATTTTCTGGCGCTGGCCTATGTGTCTTTCAGCCTTGTGGATCCAATGGCCCGCTGGATCCGCAGCGCCAGGCTGACGCCGCTTTATCGTGTGGGGCGCAATTCCTTCGGTTGCTTCCTTGCGGGCCTGGGCCTGTCGATGGCAGGAGGCGCGGCGATCGACCTGTTTGGAATGAGCTGGATGGTGGCGAACCTCGTCAATGTGAGCGGCATCCTGCTGCTGCTTGCGGCTGGGTTGTTTCTGGACAATTGGGGTGGCAAGGCCGCGAGAACTGTTGCTCAACCACCGCTATCGGTAGCGGATCACCGGCGCGAGGCCGCTCAGGTCGCTTG
>JANNFV010000294.1:0-3879 GCA_031380285.1 Hyphomicrobiales bacterium
CCTGCTGGTGATCCACGCGCTGCTGGCGGGGCGCTTGGCATTGCGATCAACCGTTGCTGCTGGACTTTGCGTCGCGCTGATCCTCGCCGGGATCGAATGGCGCAATGGGCTGATCTCGGCCTATGTCAGCGACATCATCGAGCTTGTCGGAATGAACACCGGTGCCCTTGTGCCGCGCATCCTCACGGTGCTGTCCGTCAAGTTCGATGTGGTCGCTGCCGCTGGTGCCTTGTTGCTGCTGCTGTTCTGGCGCGGACGCGATGCCTTCGCGGCTGAGCTCGGCCAGGCTTGGCGCGAGAAGAGCCTGCATGCCTTGCAAAACATTCTCGACACGCCCTGGTTCTGGCTGCTGTCGCTGCTGCTTGCGGGTATCGTCTTCGAGACACAAAACACCGGCAGTCATGAGTTCATCCTGATCTGGCCCGCGATCCTGCTGGTGTTCCGCACCATGCCGATGCCATGGCAGCGGCGGGACGCGCTGGCCCTGATGCTGATTGCAGCCACCGCTCTGCCCACACCGATTTCGGTCTTGCACCGGGCGATCCGTACGGTTGCCTCGGCTCCGGGCTACGAAGCCTTGCAGGTTCCCCTGCTCGGTCCGATTGGCCGGGTATCAGCGAAGCCAGACATCATGCGCCAGTCACGCGCCATGCTGTCGCATTATCCTGCCGCGCGTGCCTCCTACGAGCGGTTTGCCAAGAGCGGCGTGTTGCCATCTTATATCCTGTTCTCCGAGATCGATTTCCAGGTGAGCTGGCTGGTCAGCGTCCAGCAGGCGGCGGAAGCCATCCGCGCCTATGAGCAGAGCAACGGCAAGTTCTTTCGCCGCATCGTGACGCTCGACTTCGTGGACCCGCTGCCGGTGATCCTGCAGCGCGTTCCTCTCGCTGACATGTCGATTGGCAATGATCCGACGCGCACGCTGGCGAAGCTGGGGGCGCATGTGATTTCCGAGATCGCCTCGGCGGATGCGATCCTGCTGCCACTGTGCCCCGTGACGGAAGCACGCAACGCCATCGCCCAGGCTTACGCGCCTTCGCTGGCCGGGCGCAGGCTGGTCGCTCTGACGCCGTGCTTCAACATGCTGGTCAAGGACTGAGCGCGAACAGGTATCGTCGCAATGGGAAGCAGGTCTGCCCGCAAACACCGAACGACATCAGTCTTTGACCCGAGTGAGCCCCAACTATGCCTTCCCCATTGCGGCGAAGGTGTCGCGGCGAAGCCGTGACGGATGGGGGTGGTCGAGGATCAAGCGCCATGATCGGGGCGACCCCCATCCGGCCCTGCGGGCCACCTTCCCCGCAGGGGGGGGAAGGAGAAAAAGGGCGTCAAGCTTACCCCGCCACCTTCAGGGCGAGGTAATCCTTGACGATTCCCGTCACGCCACGGGCCAGAATCTCGTCGCAAGCGTTGACGAAGGCATCCACGTGTTCCCGCGTGATGGTCAGTGGCGGCTCCAGACGGATGACATTGCGGTTATATTCGGTGAAGGCCACCAGCATGCCCTTCTGGGCCAGCATCAGGGCACCGAAGAAGCCGCACAGCGATCCCTTCAGCTTGTCATCGAGCAATGCCACCATCTGTTTCAGGCCGAATGGCAGGGCCTGGCTGATGTCGTTGAACTCGACACCGATCATCAGTCCCTGCCCGCGCGCTTCCTTCAAGAGGGCGGGATACTTCGCCACAAGGTCTTTCAGGCGCTGGAGCAGATATGTCCCCTGCTCGGCAGCGTTCTCGATCAGGTTCTCGTCGTAGAGGATGTTGAGCGCTTCGATCGCGGTGGCGCAGCCCTCGCCGATGCCACCAAAGGTGGCGGGTGCATGGACGAGCGCCGTCTTGGGAACGCCGTAGGCCTTCATGAAGACGCTGCGGCGCGCGATCATGGCGGCCATGGCGGTCTTGGAGCCGCCCAACGCCTTGGCGAGCGCCGTCACATCGGGCACGACACCGTGATGCTCGAAGGCGAAGAAGCGACCCGAGCGGCCCATGCCGCATTGTACCTCGTCGGCGATCCACAGCACCTTGTGCTTGTCGCATAGCGCCCGGAGACCTTGCCAGAAGGCCGTCGGAGCCTGGTTGATGCCGCCACCGCCCTGGATCGTTTCGAGAACAATGGTCCCGATGGTCGGATCGCTTTCGAAAGCGATGCGGATGGCCCCGAGGTCACCGAAAGGCACGCGCCTTGTGTTCGTGGTGACCTTGAACTGCTGACGGTAGAGCGGGCCATCGGTGATGGCGAGCGTGCCCTTGGTCTTTCCGTGAAAGGAATTCTCGGCATAGACGATGGTGGCGCGGTCTGGGCCCTGCGCCTGTTCGCAGATCTTCAGCGCGGCTTCCATGGCCTCCGATCCGGAAGAGCCGAGGAAGACCATATCGAGATCGCCCGGTGCGATCTGCGCCAGATTGTGCGCCAGAGCCGAGGCGTATTGCGACATGAAAGCCATGCAGATGTCCTGGCGGCTTTCCTGCTCGAACTTCAGCCTCGCCGCCACGATGCGCGGGTGGTTGTGGCCAAAGGCGACGGAGCCGAAGCCCCCGAAGAAATCGAGAATCTTCCTGCCGTTCTGGTCGATGTAGTAAGGCCCCTCGGCACGATCGATCAGCACGCGGTCGAAGCCGAGCAGGCCGAGGAAGTGCAACTGGCCCGGATTGAGATGATCCGCCCAGAGCTTGCGCACATCCTTCAGCGGAAGCGCCTTCGCCTCCTCCAGCGTCAGCAGCTTGGGGCGGTTGGGCAGGTGGTTATGGCTGAGTGCTGCGGACATCGCTTCATCCTCTGAGACCTCACCCTGAGCTTGTCGAAGGGTCGAGGTTGGTGTTTCCGGTATGCCCTGGATCATCCTTCGACAGGCTCAGGATGAGGGCTGAATGGGATCAGACAGCGTTGACAGTCATTGTCGAGGTGGCGTCCTTGCTGGCACGGTACTCGCGGTAGGCGGCCTTCAGCATGTCCTCGTCGCGATGCTTGGGCTCCCACCCCAGATCGCGCCGCAAGGCCGAGGTATCGAGGATGCAGGTCTCGTCGGCGATGAGATACTGCTCGGGGTCCATGATCGGCAGGTTGATGGCATCGAGCGCGGTCAGCGTCAGCTTTACGAGAGCCGCGGGCGTCGGCACCAGCACGGACCAGCTTCCTGCTTCCTTGATCAGATCACCCAACAAGGTGCGGATCGGTGGCGGCGTATCCGAGCCGAGATTATACTCGCGGTTCGGGAACCCACCACGCCACGCCGCTTGCGCCGCCGAGGCGCAATCGAAGACCGAGATGAACTGGTAAGGATTCTTGCCGCCGCCGATCATCGGCACGGGCAGGTTGAGGTCGATGAGCTTGAACAGCTTGACCAGGATGCCAAGACGCCCAGGCCCGATGATCAGCCGGGGGCGAAAGATCGAGATGTTGAAGCCCTTGGTGCGCCAGGCAATGCACAATTCCTCGGTCGCCAGCTTCGATTTGCCGTACTCGCCGAGCGGCTCCTTGCGGGCGCTCTCAGGCTTGGGGATATCGTGCGTGTGGCCGTAGATCATGTCGGTGGTGAACTGCACCAGATGACGCGCGCCCGTGACCTCCATGCGATCCAGCAGGTTGGCCACGCCGTGGTGGTTCACGGGCCAGAAGAACGCATGGCGCTCGGCCCGCGTCACGATGGGCGACAGCATCTTCGCCGCCATGTTGTAGATCGCATCGCCGGGCTGGAAGTCCAGCGCGTCCAGCGTCGCACGCTCATGGATGTCGATGGGCACGAATGTCAGGTTGGGATGCGGCTTAAGATGCAGCCTCTGGATATCGGCCGCCACGACGCGCTCGCCCGCGGCCAGCAGATCGGCCGCCAGTTGCCGCCCCACGAAACCATCACCGCCAATGATGAAATGACGCATGTC
>JANNFV010000316.1:0-22635 GCA_031380285.1 Hyphomicrobiales bacterium
CGCAACCTCGACATCGTCGAAGAACAGCATGAACTGCGTCTCCGGCACATGCAGCGCCGTCTCGATCGGCGTGCGGCTCATCCCCTTGGCATCGACCGGGATCATGAACAGGGAGAGTGGATAGCGGCCACGCGCATCCACCTCCTCGCCGCGCGCCACAACCATGATGGCGTCGGCCTCATCCACCGCTGAGGTCCAGTACTTGCGGCCGTTGAGAACCCAGCCACTCCCCCTCTTCCGGGCGGTTGTGCTGATCCGATGCGTGTTCGTTCCGGCGTCAGGCTCCGTGATGGCGAACGCGATCTTCAGGCTGCCATCGGCAAGACCGGGAAGCCAGGTTCGCTTCAGCGCCTCGTCGCCATGGGCCGATATGATGGGCACGGTGATAGAGTTGATGACAAGCGAGAGGATGGGGCAGCCCTGCGCCGCCACTTCCTCAACCGCCACGGCATAATCCGCGAGGCCCGAGCCGCCGCCGCCGTAGCTCTCAGGGATATGCAGTCCCAGGACGCCAGCCGCAGCCAGTTCCTTCCACAGCTCCACAGGCTTGCCACCTGAGCGGTAAAGATCCTGGAAGTAGCGGCGGCCATAGCGCCCCACCAGCTTGCCGACGCTGTCGCGAAGCATGGGCTGATGATCGGCCGTGTCGACGAGAGACGAGCGGAAGAGCATGTTCATGGAGAGACACCCGTCTTGCGGGAAACGAAGGCCCTGGCATCCTGCCAGTCGTAGAAGCCGTGACCCGATTTCACGCCCAGCGCACCGCGCGCGACCATGTCCGTGAGGAGGCGCGGCGGGGCAAAGCGATCGCCGAGCGTGCTGCAGAGATGCTTCGCGATGTCGAGCCTGACATCCAGGCCGACGATATCGGTGAGCTTCAGCGGGCCGACAGGATGGCGGAAGGCAGTGACCATCGCCTTGTCGATGTCCTCGGCGCTGGCGACGCCATCCTCCAGCATGCGAATGGCCTCTATGGCGGAGAGCACATCAAGGCGGCTCGTGGCGAAGCCCGGCACGTCACGAGAAACAATCGTGGTCTTTCCGATGGCCTCGGAATAGCTCTGCGCAAGCGCCAGCGTTTCGCTGCTCGTCTTTGCGCCGCGCACCAACTCCACCAGCGGGAGCGACCAAACCGGATTGAAGAAGTGCATGCCGAGGAAACGGCTCGGATCCTCGACGAAGGCGGCAAGCCGATCAATCGAGACCGAACTCGTGTTCGTCGCCAGCAGCCTGGGCTGAAGTCGGGAGAGCTGGCCGATCAGCCGCTCCTTCAGTGCAGGATTCTCCGGCACCGTCTCGATGACAAGGTCCAGACCCAGCGGGAGTTCACCAGCGTCCGCTACCGTCTCCACTCCGAAACGGACAGCATCCGCCTGCTCGGAAGTGATCTTTGCACGTGCAAGACCGCCGGCAGCGGCATCGGCGAGGATGCCCCGCACTGCCTCGCGCCGCGCCGCATCGGGCTCAACCAGACGGACCGTCGAACCGGCGACGGCATAGACGTAGACGATGCCGACACCCATCGTACCGCCGCCGACGACCGCAACGCTGCCGGGGAGTTGCAGGCCCGTTTCAGCCATGAGCCACTCCCAACATCGCCTTCGGTTTGCCGGCGTCGACGATGGCGAGCGCCAGCATGGCCAGCCTTTCAGCCGCCTCGTCCTTGTTCAGCCGGCCGCCGGACCGGAACCATTGCGGCGCCCAGCCAACAAGACTGGCGATGCCGAAGGCGGCGACGCGGACGTCCTCGATCACGAATTCTCCCGAGGCGACCCCCTCTTCGAGCAGCACCATGATGCGCCGGTCGAAATCACGGCGGAGCTGAAGGATTGTCTGGCGATCCTTCGCAGCGAGTTCGGTCTCCTCGCGATTGTAGATGATCGCCGCGGCCTGATTGTTGAGGACGCTGACGGTAAACTCGCGCACGATGGTCAGCAGCTTCTGGGTCGGCGAGCCCTGCTGCGACAGCAGGCGGTTCAGCGTGTCGTTGGCATCGCGGATGGCCCGCGAGCAGATCTCGGCAAGCAAATCGTTCTTGGACCAGAAGAACTGGTAGATGAAGGGCTTGGTCATGCCGAGCGCCTTCGCCACCTCGTCGAGCGTCGTGCCAGCATAGCCCTGGCGATAGAACAGGTCGACCGCCGCCGACACGATGCGGTCCCGCTTCAGCTGCGAGACGAGATCGCCCATCGTATCGGGAGCAGCATCGCTCGCCTTCGAGCGACGCTTGTGGGGAGCGGTCGCGGCCTCACCCATAAGCCCCTCCATTGACATGCATGCCCTGGCCCAGGATATGCGAAGCGAGGTCTGAGGCAAGAAAGACCATCAGCTTCGCGACATCATCTGGCGTGGCGTAACGGCCCTGGGGGATCGCAGCCGTGCGACGACGGCGAAGCGCCTCCGCGTCTCCTCCGGCCTCTCCCGCCTCGATGGCGCGCAGCAGAGATGTCTCGACCGGGCCCGGGCAGACAGCATTGACGCGGATGCCGGAGCGGGCCACTTCGAGCGCCGCCGTCCGCGTCAGTCCCATCACCGCATGCTTGCTCGCCACATAGGGGCCGAGATTGCGCACGCCGACAAAAGATCCGAACGACGCCGTATTGACGACAGCGCCGCGACCCGCGGCGATCATGACCGGAAGGACATGTTTCAATCCAAGGAAGACGCCACGCACATTGACGTTCATCACCGCATCGAATTCATCGTCCGGACAATCAACGAGCGGCTTCACCACACCTTGCCGCCCTGCGTTGTTCATGAAGATATCGACCCGGCCAAAGGCGTCCATTGCTTCACCCACGTAGCCTTGAACGTCCCGGGAGCGACTGACATCCGCCCGCACCGAGCGGGCCTTACCACCGGCCTTGTTGACAAGATCAGCCGTCTCGCCAGCACCGACCTCATCCAGATCGACCGCGAGGACGGCAGCGCCTGCTTCCGCGAGACGAAGGCTCACGGCGCGACCGATGCCACCCGCAGCGCCGGTCACGATGGCGGCCTGGCTGGTCAGGTCGATCTTCATGATGGACGAGTCTTGCGCATCGATCCGCCTCAAGCTCGGGCCGCATGAGCCGACCGCGTCAGATCAGCCTCGGCATGGTTTGTGAAACGGAAGCCCGGGTAGCCTGCGAGCTCGTTCTGCTCGAGGATCCGGCGATAGCCACGCACACCACCGGAATACGGCATGAAAACGCGCGGCTTTCCACTGATTTCAGCGCCATTGTAATAGGAGTTCGTCGTCATGTAGAGCGTCTCCTTCACCCGCGCATCGAGATGTTCTGCCCAGGCGATTTCCGCCTCGGGCTCGACCTCGAAGGTCGCGCCAGTCTTCTCGCAATGGCGGAGGAAGGGGGCGAACCATTCGATCTGCTCCTCAGTCGACAGCAGGACGTTGGAGAGCAGCGACGGGCTTCCGGGGCCTGAGACAATCAGCAGGTTGGGGAAGCCGGCGACCGCGACACCGAGATGCGTCGTCGGTCCGTCAGCCCACTTCTGACGGAGCGTCACGCCGCCGCGGCCGACAATTTCCGTCCGGAAGAGGGAGCCCGTGAAGACGTCGAAGCCAGTGGCGAAGACAATGATGTCGAGGTCATGGTGCTTGGCCGCCGTGCGAATGCCGGTCGGCGTGAAGGCCTCGATCGGCGATTCCCTCACGTCGGCAAGTTCGACATTGGGGCGGTTGAAGGCTTCGAAATAACCGCTGTCGACGGAAGGGCGACGTGCGGCGAAGGGATGCCCCTTTGGCGTCAGTTTCTCACACAGGATGGGGTCCGCCACCTTCTCCGCAATCTTGCGCCGGATGAATTCAGCCGCCGTGTCGTTGGCTGTCTTGGACAGCAGAATGTCAAAATACGCGAGCGCGAAACCGAAGCCGAGGCGGTTCCAGGCAGCCTCGTAGACTTTCTCCCGCTCTTCGGGCGAGGCGTCGAGAGCCGAGACGCGGTTCTGCTTGAAGCCGAGGCCGGTCGGCGAGTTTCTCGCCTGCGCGCGGCGCGCGGCATAATTCGCCTTGACCTCGCGGTCCTCCCCATCGGTCAAGGGCGCGTTGGCGGCAGGGATGCTGTAATTGGCGGTGCGCTGGAAAACGACAAGATGCGCCGCATCACGGGCGACGACGGGTGTCATCTGCATGCCCGACGAGCCTGTCCCGATGATGCCGACGCGCTTGCCCTTGAAGTCGATCTCTTCCTTTGGCCACTGGCCGCTATGGAGGATGCGGCCCGCGAAGCTGCCCTGACCAGGGTATGTCGGACTTTTCGGCGTGGAGAGCTGTCCCATGCACAGCACGAGACGACCCGCAGACCAGACCAGACCTTCGATTGTGGTCACGATCCAGCGGTTCTCGCTTTCGCTGTAGATCGCCGAGCCCATCCGCGTGCCGAAGCGGACGGAGCGGCGCAGATCGAAACGGTCGGCAACATGTTCAATGTAGCACAGAATCTCCGGCTGCGTCGCGTATCGCTCGCTCCACCGCCATTCCTGCTCGAGTTCGGGAGAAAAGCTGTAGGAATAGTCGTAGCTTTCAACGTCGCAGCGAGCACCGGGATAGCCGTTGTGACGCCAGACCCCGCCCACGCCATCGCTGGCTTCCAGAACGACGACACTGCTGCCTTGGGCGCGGAAGGTATGCAGCGCCCTGAGGCCAGCGAAGCCGGCGCCGACAATGAGGATGTCAACCCGTTCCATAGCGTCCGCCCTAACGTCGCCCGGTCCTATGTACCGCCAACGTCATTTATCTACTCATTAGTAGATTGATGGCTCAGTTCGTTGGTTTTGGCAAGCTGAATGTTGGAGGCTGACCAACGGCCGATCATAACAAAGTTTCAGCGGCTTTGAAGCAGGCCTGCCAGCCGCAGGATCGAGCGGGACATGCGCTCCGCGATCTCGTCGACGCTCAACCGGCCGTCGGGCCGATACCAGAAGGTCGTCCAGGTAACGGCTCCGCCGATGGCGAGCGCCGCGATCTGACTGTCATCGCTCTCGAATTCGCCCGCCGCTGCGCCTGCCTCCAGCAAAGCACGGATCTTGGCGAAAAAATCGCTTCGCATCAGCCCGATCCGTCGCCCCTCGGCTGGATCGAGGTTCTTGTCCTCCCGGACATAGACAGCGATGTGCTTCTGATTTTCAAGGATCGTGGTGATGTAGCGCCTGGCGAACAGCTCCAGCGCCTGGGCCGGCGGCAGTTCGAGCGCGGTCACCCCATCGATCGCGTCATGCGCGATGGCCACGCCACGCTCGCAGATCTCGGCCAGAAGCTCTGCCTTGGAGCCGAAATTGGCATAAATGAACGGTTTGCTCACGCCCAGCTTTTCGGCGACAGCATCGAGCGTCGTGTTTTCGTAGCCGTTCTCGTAGAAGAGATCGACGGTGGCATCGACCGTGTGTTGCCGCTTCAGAGCGGCGACTTCGTCCTTCATCGAGAGGCGACCGCCCGCCCGCTCTGTCGCACTGCTCATAGGGAAAGGATATCCCTGATCTCGCGGAAGAAGAGCTTGCCGGTGCCGATCTCCTCGACCTTGACCTCATGGCGCACGTAGCGGCGCCCCCGCTTCTCGAATTTGTCGATCGCCTTGGCCTGAATGCAGACCGTGGCGCCAACAGGAATGGGCTCGAAGATCTCGGAATCGTGGAATGTGTGGATGGAGCCGATGGCGAAGGGCTTCGTATGGTCGAACTGCACAGACAGCACGAAATGCGACACCAGCATCGGCGGCACGATCGCCGGGCCGAAGGGAGACACGCCGGGGATCCGCCACGTGTTCATGCGCCAGCCCTCGTACCAAGGGTTATAATCCTCGACGGCGTCCGCATAGAGGATGACAAGCTCCGGCGTGATGGTGAGTTCGCGCGCCAGCACGTCGCCCACATTGACCATATCCCAATAGGTCTGGCACTCCTCCTGAAGGTTGTCGACAAACTCCCGGGTCTGCAGGATCTGCACCTCTGTCATCGGGCGCAAATCGTCGGTCTTGGGCACGACGCTCATCGGGCACTCTCCTTCACGCCCAGCGAAGCAGGCTGGCCGACTCCGACATCCACCTCGACGGTGCCGATGCTCTTCTTCTCGCCATGCTCGTTCTCGGCCCAGACCTCCACCTCGAAGCGGAAGCCGTCGCCCTTCGGCGTCTTGGACCGGACGATGCCACCGGTCGAAATGATCTCGTTCGCATAGGTGGAGGCAACATACTTGCAGGCAAACCGCGATCCACGAAAGAAATCTGCGTCGAAGTAGTTGACGCACATCTCGGCGATATAGGCCGAACTCATCTCGCCGGTCTGGATCGGCGCCTTGAGGCCCGTTTTGGCGGCATAGACGGGGTCCCAGTGGTTCGGATTGAACCGGCCCCAGAGGCGCGACCCCATCAGCTGGATCGCAGCCTTCTTTTTGACGCCGACGAGTTCAAATCCCACCGGCGTCTCTCTGGTGACCCGATAGGCTTCCCGTGAAGCTGCGTGGACTGTCATGCCGGGCGTTCCCCTCGATGTGAATTCAGGACAGATTCAGTTCAGCAATGGCGCGCTGGCTGAGCAGGAACTTGCGCGCCCGCCCGGATGGCGTGACGGGGAGATCCTCGGCCTTGATCGGCAGCACATACTTCGGGACCTTGAACCGCGCGAGTCGATCGGCGCAGAGCGCGATCAACTCCTCGGTCGTGACGGGAATTCCGGGACGGAGGACCACATAGGCAGCGCCCGCTTCGCCCATCCTGCGATCCGGGACCGGCACGACATGGGCTTGCTGAACAGCCTGATGCGTCACGAGGATATCCTCGATCTCGGTCGGCATCACCTGTTCGCCGCCGCAGCGATAGGACTCCTTTCGGCGACCGACGAGCATCAGGTAGCCATCGGCGTCGAAACGCCCAAGATCACCGCTGCGGAACCAGCCATCGGCCATGAACGCTTCGGCCGTGGCGTCCGGCCGCTTGTAATAGCCGGTGGTCACGCCCGGTCCTCGCGCCGCCAGTTCGCCAACGTCCCCATCGGGCATGTCCTTTCCCGTTTCGGGGTCGACGACGCGATACTCGACGAGCAATCCGCCGAGTGTCGGATCGCCCGAAGGGCCTGCCACCCGTCGGCGACCATTGGTGAGAAGGCATTTGAATGGGTCATCCGGACGAGTGGCCGTCGTCGTGGCAGTGACTTCCGTCATCCCGTAGCCGGTCGTCAGCTCGACGGGGCCGAAATGCTTGCGGATCTCCGGCCAGATCGCCGCCGGAGACCGCTGGCCGGAGGAAATCACGGCAACAAGGGACGACAGGTCGTAGCTGCGCTGCTTCAGCTCATCGAGCAGCACCTGGGTCATCGTCGGCACCAGCAGGATGTCCGTGGCCCCGTGCCGGGCGACGGCGGAAAGCGTGGATGCGGCATCGAACTGGAGCTGTGGGATGATCGCTCCGCCGACGAATAGCACCGGGAGCATGCCCTCGACGTAACCATAGACATGGTACATCGGCAGCGAAAACAACACGCGCCAGCCGTCGCCGAAGGCGCGCGCGTAGGCGCTGCCGCAAGCTGTACGCAGCAGCATGGCGTGCGTCAGTATCACACCCTTGGGCGACCCCGTGGTGCCGGACGTGAAGATCATGTCCGACATCGCGGCGGGGTCGCGATGGGGCAGCGGGCTCCACGGCGTCGTCGAAGCTGAAAGCTCTGCGAAGCTCGCGGCACCAGCGCGGACGGCCTCTTCCGATGTCGGAAACACGAACACGCGCTTCAGCTCCGGGAAGGCGTTGCCTCCTCCATTCGTCTCCCAGCCAGGCGCCAGTTCATCAAGCGCCTTGAGGTAATCGAGCCCGCGAAAACGATCCATCGTGATGAGAAGCTTCGCGTCCGACTGCCTGAGCACGAAGCCGAGTTCGTCGCGCCTGTTCAGGAAATTGATCGGAACGCAGGCCGCGCCTGCTCGTGCGATCGCGAACTTGGCCGCCACGAACGCGGGATGGTTGGCGAGCACCAACGCGACATGATCGCCGGGCCGGATGCCACCCTCCACCAATCCCTGCGCAATCCGCTCAGACCAGACCTTGATCTCGGCATAGGTCCAACTGCGCTCGTCGGTGATGACATAGGGACGATCAGGAAATTCCGCGGCCGCCACATCGAGCATCTGGTCGAGCGTCCGCGGCACCCAGACAGGGTTGCGCCTGACCAATGCCTGCTGACGCTCGGCAATCGAAGCCGCCATGACGATCCTCTTCCGGCGACCGTGTCGCGGCTCCTAGGCGTCTTCGCCTCAACCCGGCCTTGACACATCAGGCCGCTCGGCACAGGATTTTGACTAATCGCTTTTATAATCTACTTACGCGTAAATTGAGCCGCTTTCAAGTGTGGAACAAGACGCTGGGGGAGAGAGATTTGGTCGACTTCTCGCGCTACCGCTTCATCCGGCATGAGCGACGTGGCCGGATTCTAACGCTGATCCTCGACAGGCCTGACAGGCTCAATGCGGTCGACGCGGCATTGCACGCCGAACTCGCGACGATCTTCAACGATGCGGCTGACGACGCCGACTCCGACGTGATTGTGCTAACAGGGGCGGGGCGCGCCTTCTGCTCAGGCGGGGACATCCCCTGGATGCAGACCATGATCGAAGAAGGCTTCGGTCAGACCGCGCGGGAGGCGAAGCGGATCATCTTCTCGCTGCTCGACTGCGAGAAACCGATTATCGCCCGTGTCAACGGCCATGCGACGGGCTTTGGGGCCACGCTCGCCCTTTTCTGCGACGTGGTCTTTGCCGTCGATACTGCGAAGATCGGCGATCCTCACGTCAGCGTCGGCTTCACCGCCGGCGACGGTGCCGCCGTTATCTGGCCCCAGCTCATCGGCTATGCACGAGCCAAGGAATGGCTGATGACGGGAGACCTGATGACGGCGACCGATGCCGCCCGGATCGGCCTCATCAATCATGCCCTTCCGGCTGCAGAGCTGGATGCCAGGATCGACGCGTTAGCGGACAAGCTGGCGGCGGGCGCGCAATATGCGATCCGCACGACCAAGGCATCGATCAACATCGGCCTCAAGCAGCTCGCCGCGAGCATCATGGACACCTGCCTCGCTTACGAGGAGCGATCCAACCACACGCGCGACCACCAAGAGGCGGTGAATGCCTTCCGCGAAGGACGACCACCCGCCTTCGGGCGATGACAACAGCGGCGGCATGGCGAACGTGGCCAGGCCGCAAAGGTCTGCTTCCTTGAGAACAGCGGCGTTTGAAGCTGGAATTATACCAACGGCCTTCACCTCTGACCGCATCAAGATTGCGCGCCCGTCCGACAACCGGCCAGTCACAAGGGCCGTTGGTATCCATGTTCGAACTTTCGTCTTCTGGGGTGCGCTATTCATACCCGGAACACGCCCTATTTGGACAAACCTCTGCGGCAGTGCCCATTTGATCCGGGTTGCGGCGTGGTTGATGAAACCGTCATGCCCCGCGATAGATCGAATAGCCGTGCGGCGTGAATTTCAGCGGCAAGTGCACGTGCAGGGCCGCATCCCGCACCACGAAACGGAACGGTGCGATGTCGAGGAAGGGCTCTGCCACGCCCTGAGACCGGCAATAGTCGCCGATGTAAAAGCGCACTTCGTAGATGCCCGCGCCCGTGCCCGCACCACGGGCGCAGGGGCTGTCGAGCAGGCCGTCGAGGCCGATGATCCCATCGGCAACAAGGCGCTCTGTTGCTCCTTGCATTGCCAGTCCGAGCTCATGCAGGGTGACGCGCATACCATGAGCGGTGCGCCCCTGCGCGACATCGACGGCGTGGATCGAAATGCCTCCAGCGGCCATGGTTCGGTTTCCTTGCTCTGCGGAGGCCATGCTTTGACCCAGTCTAGGACTTTGCAACGGTGCCGCCATGGATTTCAAGACCCATACCGTGCTGACCGAACAACGGCGCGGGGCGGGCGAGCCTCATCTCCCGGTCGGCGACGGGCGGCAGGAAGGATCGGTCGAACACGGCCTCCTGCCGGGGGATCGTCGGCAATCCCTTGGTGCGGGAAATCAGGCTGATCGCGCGGTCGAGGCGCTCGGGCTCGACGTCGCCGATCCCGAGCGATGCGCCCGACGGATGCGCCATTTCCATGGCCAGAGTGCCGACCAGCCGGGCGTGATTGGCCGCCACGTCGATGCCCGGTGCGCGCCTGCGCACCGCTGCGATAGCCGCCGCGGGATCGTCGATGGCGACGGTCAGGCCCCTGTTGACGGCGTGCACGAAGCCAGCGGCCGCCTGCGGGTTTTCTTTCAGCAGGGCGCGGCTTGCGATGACGGCGGCACCGCAGAGATCCGGCGCATGGGTCCGCCATTCGAGATGGCGCAGCCGCGCGGGATCGATACCGGCCTCCATGGCGGCGGACGCCAGGGTGTTGACGAAGCCGAACAGCCCGTCGCATTCGCCCGACAGCACCCTGGGCAAAAGCTGGCTGTGGTGCGTGGCATCGACCTCGATCCTGAGCGCGCTGGCATCGATGCCGGTCGCCCACGCGAATTCCGGCAGCATCCGCCATGCGGCGTCGCCCGGGTGGGTCAGCAGCCTTCGCCCCGGCAGATCGGCTGGCGTGCGCACTGGCCCATCGGTAGCGACGGCGATGGTGTAGGGCGACCAGCTGTGCATGATGAAGATCGCGACCGGCGCAGCCGTCGGCTCCCGCCCTGCCATCTCGATCAGCGCGTTCAGGTCGCCATAGCCGATATCATAGGCGCCACTCGCCACCTTGGGCACTGCGTTCGCCAGCGTGTCCCCTTCGGTGAAGGCTACGCTCAGGCCCTCCTCGGCGAAATAGCCCAGATCATCGGCGAGGAAGAACCAGGCCTGCGGACCGGAGTAGAAGGTGTTGAGGATCATCCTGATCGGCGTGGCCATGATCGCGGTCAATCCTGCGCGAGCGCGGTCTGCCGCGTCCGGCTGAAGGAGGGCAGGAGCAGCAGTGCCAGCAGGGCGGCTGAGCACAGCAGCATGGCAAGGCTGATGGGCCGCTCCCAGAACGGCGCGACGCTGCCGCCCGAGAGCAGCATGGCGCGCTTGAGGTTCTCCTCCATCATCGGTCCCAGGATGAAGCCGAGCAGCAACGGCGTCGGCTCGAATCCCAGCTTGATCATGAGGTAGCCCATGACGCCGAACACGATGGAAAGGTAGACGTCGAAAGCGGAGTTATTGATGCTGTAGACGCCGATGCAGCAGAAGAACAGGATGGTCGGGTAGAGCAGCCGGTAAGGTGCCTGCAGCAGCTTCACCCACAGGCCCACCAGCGGCAGGTTGAGCACCAGCAGCAGCAGGTTGCCGATCCACATGCTGGCGATCATGCCCCAGAACAGGGACGCATGCTCCGTCATCACCTTGGGGCCGGGCGCGATGCCCTGGATGGTCATCGCACCGGCCATCACCGCCATGATGGCATTGGACGGGACACCCAGCGTCAGCAGCGGGACGAAGGATGTCTGAGCGCCGGCGTTGTTGGCAGATTCGGGCGCGGCGACGCCCTCCACTGCGCCGTGTCCGAACTCCTCCGGATTCTTCGAGAGCTTCTTTTCGATGGCGTAGGCCCCGAAGGACGCAAGCAGCGCACCTCCGCCCGGCAACACGCCCAGCACCGACCCGATGGCCGTGCCGCGCAACGTTGGCCCGATGCTGCGGCGCATCTCCTCGCGGTTGGGAAAGAGATCGCGCAGCGCGACTGCGGCCGGTCGCGCCAGCTTCTGCTCGAGATTGAGGATGATCTCGGCGATGCCGAACAAACCGACCGCGAGCGCCACGAAGTTGATGCCTTCGGCCAGCGACGGGATGCCGAAGGTAAGGCGCGGCACGGGCGAATTGGCGTCAGGCCCGACCAGACCCAGATAGATGCCCACGAAAATCATCAGGATCGCCTTGAAGACCGAACCACTGGCAAGGATGACGGAGGCGATCAGCCCCAGCAGCATGAGCGAGAAGTATTCGACCGGACCGAACTTGAGCGCGAGCGCCGCCATGGCCGGACCGAACAGCGCGATCAGCACGGTGGCGATGGTGCCAGCGACGAAGGAGGCGATGGCGGCGATGCTGAGGGCCGCGCCTGCACGGCCCTTCTGGGCCATGGCGTATCCATCAAGCACCGTCGCGACAGACGACGCCTCTCCCGGCAGCTTCACGAGGATCGCGGTGGTGGAGCCGCCGTACTGAGCGCCGTAATAGATCCCCGCCAGCATGATGAGCGACGTCGCTGGCGGCAGATGGAAAGTGATTGGCAGCAGCATCGACATCGTCGCCACGGCACCGATACCAGGCAGGACGCCGATGAGCGTGCCCAGCGCCACGCCGACAAAGCAGAAGAAGATATTGGTGGGCGTGGCGGCCACGGAGAAGCCAAGCGCGATGTTGGCGGCAAGGTCCATCATGAAAAGCTGTCCATCATCGCGGCCAGATCGGGATCGGCATCTGGAGGCCGAGGACGAAGACGAGCACTGCACCCAGCGCAACGCCACCCGCCAGAAGGATCGTCTCGCGCCAACGGGATTCCGTGCTCGCCAGACTGGCAATGAGCGTCGAACTCACCACCGCAACGACCATACCCAACTGGTCAACGGTCGCGGCAAAGGCTGCGATCGACAGCGAGATCAGCGCAAGCGGCTTGCCGCGCAATTCGGGCATGGCCTCGCCATCCCGCAGCAACGCCAGCACCGCCAGCGCGAACCCTCCGCCCAGCACCAGCAGCGTGATGAGCCTTGGCAGATATCCCGTGCCCATCTCGCTGGCTGTTCCAACCTCGGCATTGCCCAGCGCTGCAAGGCCGCCAAGCCCGAGCGCGATCACGAAAGCAGCTGAAAGCATGTCCGAGGACCATAGCCGGGACAGCTTCATGACCTGCATTCCCTGGCGATTGTTCCCGGGACCATGGCGCACCGCGTCACTTCTCCTGCGCTCCCGCCTCGATGATCAGGGGGCGCCAGACCTGGATCTGGTCGGCGACGAAGGCGGCGTATTCGGTGCTCGTCATCACCTTGCGCTCGATGCCCCAGCCTTGCAGCCGCTCTTGAACGGCCGGAAGCGCCATGGCGTCCTGGACCGCCTTGTCGATGGCAGCCACCACCGGAGCGGGCATGCCAGCGGGCCCCGAAATGCCGAGCCAGTTCTCCAGCACGAGATCAAGCCCCTGCTCGCGGAAGGTTGGAACATCCGGCGCCTGCGAGATGCGGGACGGTGCCGCGACGCCAATGGCCACAGCTTCGCCCGCCTTGATCATGGGCACGTTCTGCGCCAGCAGGTCGTAATAGGTCTGCAGCACCCCGGCCTTGAAATCCTGGATCGCAGGCGCTGTGCCGCGATAGGGCACGTGGATGACGTTGATGCCGGTGCGCCGCTTCAGGGCCTCGCCCAACACGTGGTGGATCGAGCCCACGCCACTCGAGCCGTAGCTGATCTTGCCGGGCTCGGCCTTGGCCTTCGCCACGAAGTCGGCCAGCGATTTCATGCCCGACGAGGGCTGCACGAACAGCGCTGGCGGAGATGCTCCGATATAGGCGACATGGGTGAAGTCCTTCACCGTGTCGTAGGGCACCGTCTTGAACTGGGTCGGCGAGATCGTGAACGGCGCGTTGTTGGCGAGGATCAGCGTGTGGCCGTCAGGAGCCTCCTTCTTGACGATGTCGGCAGCCAGCGTTCCCCCGGCCCCCGGGCGGTTGTCGATGATGAATTGCTGGCCGAGCTTCTCCGACATGTACTGGCCGAGCAAACGCGCCACGATGTCACTGGTGCCGCCGGGCGGGAAGGTGACGACGATGCGCACAGGCTTCGTCGGCCAGGCGTTCTGCGCCTTCGCGACCGATGGTGCCGCAAGGGCAGCCAGGCCGCCAACGACACCCGCGACGATACTGCGGCGGCTAGGTCTGAGCATCATGATTGTTTTCCTTTGGACGGTTTCGCGACATTATTGATCGCCTTGCGAATTAGCAATTGTGATGCCAGTCTCGAAGACTGAGCCAAGATCAGAAGAGATGCGATGCCGCCTGAACGGAAACGCTGCGGACCGATCTCGGTTGGAGCCGTGTTTGCGGGCCCAACCCGGGATGGCGGCTTCATGGAGGCCGGGCATCGGGCCTTGATGCGCAGTGCGGCGGACTTGGACGCGGCTGCGGTGTTTGTCGAAGGCGTGCCGCCGCGACGAGACGCGCTTGGCGCGGCGCTTCTGGCACTCGCCGGGGCTGGGCACGATCTCATCATCGCCCATGGCGGGCAGAATAACGAAGCTGTCCTTGATGTCGCGCTGCAGTTCCCGGAAACCGCCTTTGCCGTGACGCAGGGGCAGGTCAGCGCCGCCAACGTGGCGAGCTACGACGTGATGCAGGAGCATTCCGCCTTTCTCGCAGGCATGTTGGCCGCCCTCACGACGCGGACGGGCGTTGTGGCGCATCTCTCGGGCATCAAGGTGCGGCCGGGCCTCAAGGGCCGCGCTGCCTTCGCGCATGGCGTGCGCCATGCCGATGCGGGCGTCCGGTTCATGACGACCTTCTGCGGCCATCAGGACGATGAGGACATCGCCGAGGCTGCAGCGCATGACCTGATCGCGGCGGGCGCAGACCGCCTCTTCACGATGCTGAACTCCGGTCGGGCCGGCGCGATCGCAGCTTGCCGGGCGCTCGGGTGCCGACAGATCGGCAATGTGGATGATTGGACCCGCAGGGAGCCCGATGTCTTCATCGGCTCCGCGCTCGCCGACGTGGGCATCGGCGTCTCGCGCGCCATCGAGGATTTCGCCCGGGGGGCGTTTCCCGCAGGTGAAATCCGCCACATCGGACTGGAGAGCCCCGGTGCCGTCGGATTGGCGCTGCACCCGGATGTCGACGCGCCGGTGCGCCAAGCCATCGCCGCCGCGGCAGACGCCATCCGATCGGGACGGCTCGTCGTCGATGTCGAGCATCACGAGACAGGGTGAGCGCATGGGCGTCAACCGCGGCCCAGCGAACGGATGCGCTCGCTGTCCGGCGGCAGGAAGGAACGGTCGAAGACTTCGGCAACGGACGGCTTGCGCGGCAGCGCCTTGGCCGTGACGACAAGGTCGATCAGGCGGGACAGGCGCGCATCGTCCATATCACCGATGCCCAGCCGCTTGCCTTCGGGATGCGCCATCTCGCTGGCGAAAGTGCCGACCAGACGCGTGCGGTTGATATCGCGCGACGCGGTCGGGCTGCGCTTGATGACGGCGTCGATGGCCGTGTCCGGGTTGGTGATCGCATCAGCGAGCGCACGGTTGAACGCACGCACCAGCCCCGTCATAGCCGCCTTGTCGCGATAAAGTGGCCGCGTCACGAACAGCGCGTTCCCGTACATGTCCGGCAGGTGATCGGCGTAGTTGAGGAAGCGGAGCCTCGATTTGCCGTCGATGCCCAGCGACGCGACGGACGCGATGATGGTGTTGACGAAGCCGAAGACGCCGTCGATCCCGTTGCCGCCCAGCATGGCGGCGACCTGCGAACCCATTGCCTGGTCGTCCTTGACCACACGCACCCGGCTGCCATCGATCCCGGTCGCCTTGGCGAACATGTCGAAGGTGATGAGCGCCGCATCCATGCTGTGGCCCGAAATGGCGCGGCCCTCGAAATCCTTCGGGGACCGCACGGGTCCGGCCGCATCGACAGCGATGGTGAAGGGCACCGAGTTGAACGTGGTCCAGATCGCGACCGGGCCCTCATTCGGCGCGCTCATGGCGATGGCCTGGATGAGCGCCGTGACATCGCCGTAGCCAGCGTCGAAGGCAGGAGCCACGACCTTGGGAACGATGGCCGCCGCGCCATCACCGGGGAAGAACGAGACATCCAGCCCTGCTTCACGCAGGTAGCCCTTGTCCTCGGCGAGCAGCAGGAAGGCCACCGGCCCGCTGAAACCGGTGTTCATGAGCAGCTTCAACGGCTTCGCCTGCGCCAGCGCCCGGGTTGCGAACGGCGCAAGCGCGGCACCCGCCAATCCTGTGGTGGCCGCCCGTCTGGTAATGCCACTCATGATGTCTCTCCTCCTGCCCGATCAGCCCGTCAGGCTCGTGATCCGTTCGGCTGCTGGAGGCAGGAACGAGCGGTCGAAGATTTCGGCGAGCGGTGGCGTGCGCAGCAGGCCGTTGGTGCGTGCGACGAGTTCGATCGAGCGCTGCAGCCGCGCCTCGTCCACATCGCCGATGCCGAGCCGCTTGCCTTCAGGATGGCTCATCTCGACATCAAGCGTTGTCTGCAACCGCAGCTTGTCGACCGCGTGACGCACCGCTGGATCGCGGCGGATGACCGCATCGATGGCGGCGTCCTTGTCCTTCAGCACGTCGGCGAGGCCCCGGTTGATGGCCCGGACGAGGGCCGCGACCGCCCGTGGCTCTTCCCGGATCATGCGCCGCGTCGCCATCAGGCAACTGCCGTAAAGGTCCGGTACATGCTGCGCGTAGGTGATGAAGCGCAGCTTCTCGCGTGCATCGATGCCGGCCGAGGCCATGGCGGCGGTGATGGTGCTGACATAGCCGAACACGCCGTCGAACTGTCCCGCCAGCATGGCCTCCACCTGCGCGCGCATCGACCCGCTGAAAGTCTTGATGGTGACGCTGGCCTGATCTGCCCCTGTCTTCGCGCAGAACGCACCGAACGTGCGCAGCGCCACATCGGTTGCATGGCCACTGATCGTCATGCCCTTGAGGTCGGCCGGACCCTTGATCGGACCGTCCGCCCTGACCGCAATCGTCGATGGTGAGGCGTTGAACATCATGAACACGCCAACCGGCGTGTCACCCGCCCCGCGCGATGCAACTTCGATCAGGGAATTGACGTCGCCATAGCCGAAATCAAACCCTTGGGCGACCATGCGCGGCGCCGCAGTGAAGGCTCCTTCACCGGTCGTGAACGCGATATCGAGCCCCGTTTCGGCCAGATATCCCTTGTCCTGTGCGAGAAGCAGCCAGGCCTGCGGGCCGGAATAGGCCGTGTTGAGGATCATGGTCGCCTTGCGCGCCGCCTGCTGGGCGAAAAGCGAGCCGGGATTGGCGCAGAGAAGCGATGCAGCCCCTCCCAGGACGTGCCGCCGGTCGAGGGTCAGCATGATCGCATCCTTTCGCAAGAGGAGGCCTGGCCGACAGGGATTGCCCGCGGCGGATAAATGAACCCGGGCCGCCTGCTCATGTCGGCATTTCCGTCGAAACCATTCCGTGAAAGTGTCCGCGGGTCACCTCGGCCACCTGCCCAGTTTGTCAACACTCCCGAGACAAGACCTCATGACCTGTGACCATCTGCGAGGAAAGAACGATGTCAGGCTCCAGACTGTGCCCAGTTGACTGTTGCCGTCCATAACAACTTCGGCAATGCTGCATGCTGTTTTTTCGAATGGTCAGAGAGGCTGACACATGGGTGAGCGGCTTTTTCCAACCGCGCTTCGCTGCGTCGATCATGTCGCGCGGTGCGGCTCGATCCAGGCGGCGGCCAAGGAACTCAACATCTCAGCCTCGGCGATCGACCGCCAAATCTTGCTGCTTGAAGCTGATCTCGGCATCCCCCTGTTCGAGCGGCGACCACGGGGCATGCAACTGACGGCAGCCGGCAATGTTGTGGTCGCGCTGGCGCGGCGTTGGCATGGAGAGGTTCGCATGCTGGGGGCGGAACTCCGCCAGGTCCAGGGCCTCAACCAGGGCCATCTGCGACTGGTAGCCATGGACAGCCTCGTCAATGGCGTGCTTCTCGCCATCGTCGAACGGCTCGGCCGCGAGCATCCGCTCATCAGCCTCGAGATCGAGATCGCGACCACCGACCAGGCGATGAGCGCACTGCTCGCGGGCGAGGCGGACATTGGTCTCGTCTTCAACCTGAAGCCACACCGGGAACTGCGCGTCGTCTGGTCGACGGATCTGCCGCTCGGATGCGCCATGGCACCCGGCCATGAACTGGCGCGGGAACGCCAGATCACGCTGCAGCGGGCGGCGAACTTTCCGGTTGTCCTGCAGGCGCGGTCACTGGTGATCCGCCGCTACCTCGAGGCCCGGCATGGCTGGCTCTTCAAGGCCGACCAGCCGCCGATCGCTACCAATTCGCTGCAACTGGTCAAGCAGTTGGCGCGGTCGGGCCGTTTCGTGGCGCTGACGTCAGAGCTGGATGTCGCGCCGGAACTTCTGGACCGTTCGCTGGTCTTCATCCCCGTGCGCGACAAGGCCGCCGAGTCGCAGACCATCAGCGTTGCGACCAGCGCGCGTCTGCCGCTGCCTCAGATCGGACAGCTCGTCGCGGACGTCATGGCTGGCGAAACAGCCGGGATGCTCGCCGATGTCCGGAAGCGACCTTGAGCCTGGATCGCTGCAAGCAGGGAGGGAACAGCATGGGGCCCTTCGGTCCGGCGCACCCGAGCCGTCATTGAAAAGCAGAATAGAGAGCAGAATGCTGTGGTTCAGACACTCCTGGAAGTGCCTGCTCCCTACCTTGGCTCATGCCGCCTTCAAGGATGCCCTGCGATCGAAGAACAGCGCCTGGCTGATGGCGGCCTTCACTGCATCCGCCTGGAACGGCTTGGTGATGAGGAAGGCCGGTTCCGGTTTTTCTCCCGTCAAGAGACGTTCGGGATAGGCGGTGATGAAAATCACGGGGAGGTCCATCGAGCCCAGAATCTCGTTCACCGCCTCGAGGCCAGAACTGCCATCGGCGAGCTGGATGTCCGCAAGCACAAGGCCCGGGCGGTTCGACTTCACCATCTCGACCGCTTCCTTGTGCGTCCGGGCGATGCCCGTCACGGTGTGGCCAAGCTCCTCGACCATGGCCTCGATATCGAGTGCGATGATAGGCTCATCCTCGATGATCAAAACGCTTGTGGCGACTTGTTCGGCGATTTCCCGTCCTGCCTTTTCGATCAGTGCCAGACCCTCCCGGGGGGTGATGCCCAGGATCAAGGCGATATCTTCGGGATTGAAGCCCTCGACCGTGCGCAGCAGGAAGGCCTGACGCGAAAGCGGTGTCAGCATCTCCAGGTTCCGCTCCACTGCCGAGGGCATACTGTCAGCCGGGAGCGGTCGCTTGTGTCCGTTCGTCGAGGTCCACAGCGAGAGAAAGACCTTATAGAGAGCATTTCGGGGTGGCATGTTGCGCGGAAAGACGTCAGGCTCGGCAACAAGCGCTTCGAGTGTCGCAACGACATAGACGTCGCCACTGCTTTGTGACCCGCTCAATGTCCGGGAAAAGCGCCTCAGATAGGGAAGGTGCGGGGAAATATCTGTTGCCAGTGACATGTTCAAGCCTCTCGTCGCGAAGGCTAAAGCATCGTCATTGTTCAACTTTTGACAACAAATTTATTTTTTCTTTTTGCTGGAACCAATCCCGGTCAGGTGCGTTTTCTGCCTCATACGCGTCATTCCCTGCTTGATGTGACGCCCGTGATACGAACTGCACTGATGGGACAATCGAGGAATGGATATGAACGGTCGGCGCGACATTTCTGCCAATCAGAGGGCGGCCAATGAAGGCAACCCAAACAATGATCGCGTGGATGCGCCGGTCCTGAATCAAAAGATACAGGATGCCATCGGGCGCTCACTGAAGGCCCATTACGATGATCTCGTGAGCGCGCCCGTCCCCGACAGGCTCCTGGCTCTGCTTGCCGAGCTGGAAGCGAAGGAGAAGGACGGTGGCAGCTGAACGCCCTCTGACACACGCCCCTCTCGTACGTTCGGCACCCAAGGCATCCTTCAAGGAGCTTCTCGTCGCCGAGATACCCAATCTGCGCGCGTTCGGAGCGTCGCTTTCCGGCTCGATGCACGTGGCTGACGATCTCGTGCAGGATACGCTTCTGAAGGCCTGGAGCCATTCCGGCAGCTTTGTGGAAGGCACCAACATCAGGGCCTGGCTGTTCACGATTTTGCGCAACACCTATTATTCGATGTATCGCAAGCGTGGGCGCGAGGTGCAGGATACGGATGGCATCTACTCCAGCCGTGTCGCAGTGCCCGCAGATCAGGATGGCGCTCTCGATCTTGCCGACCTGCGCATTGCACTGGGCAAGCTGCCGGAGGAGCAGCGCGAGGTTCTGATCATGGTCGGTGCAACCGGGCTCTCCTATGAAGAGGCTGCAGTCGTCTGCGGTGTCGCCATCGGCACAGTGAAAAGCCGGGTGAACCGGGGCAGGAGCCGTCTGGCGGAACTGCTCGGCATCCACCGCAAGGATGATGCCGGAGACAACGCCAGCACCCTGCCCGTCAACGAGCGCATTACGGCAGTTTCGCGCCTGTCATGAGAAGACTCTTCAGCCTGTCTTTTTTCAAGAGCGTCCGGAGCAGACTGCTGGCCATCATGGCTTTCATCATCCTTCCCCTGGGCGCTTTGAGCCTGGTTCTTGCCTTGGAAAATTATCAGACTGTGGTCAGAAGCATCGAGCTTGCCCAGGTACAGACCGTGTCGAACTTTGCAGTCCGCACGCGTATCTGGTTTCGTGGTTCGCTGCGTACGCTGCTGACAACGGTTCTGAGTATCGAGGCCACCCGTGACGGGACAATCCCCTGTGAAACGGTCCTGCGGGAGACACTGGCCGGATTGCGGGGATTCCAGGCCATACAAATCATGCCCCCCGGCAGTGCAGAGTGTCATGCGAGCATCAATCCAGACGTGACTGCCGTTGAACTGACTGATCTGGCGGCATTGCAAAAAAAACTGCCGTATATTCAGCAATGGATCGGACCGAGCCTTGGCTTGGTGCGATATGACGCCGTGCGTATCAAAGGCACTCTTTACCTGATGGTTTTTGTGAAAAACTCTGATCCGCTGGGGCGCCAATGGGAAGCCATCCTGCTGACAGAAACGGCACTGCTTGATCAGGCATTCGAAGCCGGATCAGTGGAGGGCACGACAGATGTTGCGCTGATGGCGCGGGGAAAAACGATAATCGTTGCTCGCAATGTTGACGAACAGGATGTCTCCTGGCTGCCGACGGAAGAGCGCGCTGTAACCGAAATCAGTCGTTGGGAAGATACATCCATTGATGGAACGCGCCATGTCTTTGCAAGTCAGATCGTGGCAGAGCCAGACCTCTATGTCCTGACGCGATCTGACAAGGCTGCCCTGAACGCCGCAAGGACACAGCTTGTGATCCTGACCCTGACGCCTTTGCTGACATTGGCCATTCTGTTCGCGACATATGCCAGGGTGATCCAGAGCAATGTCGTGGGCTGGATTTCAGGGATCGAAAAGGCCGCACTCAGCCGGCAACAGGATCCCGAAGGCACGGTGCTGGCACCGCTGGACCCAACCATGCCACAGGATATCCGCAGTGTCGCGGAAGCCTTCAATGGCATGGTCGAGTCGGCACGCAAGCGCGAATTCGATCTGCGTGACCTGGTCGCCTCCAACCAGTTCCTGGTGCGCGAGCTTCATCACCGGGTGAAGAACAGCCTGCAGGTGATCCAGAGCTACCTTGCGCTCTCGCGCAGGCAACAGTCCGGTGGGAAGAGCCTGCATCTGGCGGAAACCGAGGCGAAGGTGCAGGTGCTTTCAACCGCTTACCGGCTCGGCCTGACCGAGGTCGGCATGAGCCCGGTTCCCATCCGGGCCTTTGCGGAAGAACTGGTCAGCACGCTGTCCAACTCCATGCGCCAGCCCGGCCAATGGATCACCACGGATGTGACGGGTGATCATGCCCTTGTCGTGGACAGGATCATTCCGTTCGGTCTGGCCCTGGTCGAGGCGGTCATTGCATCACTCGTCGCGGACAGTGATGCCTCCGTAAACGTCCATGTCAGCATGACAAACGACAGCACGGTGCTTTTCCTTGTCACGAAAAGCGGACGGGCCCCGAAAGACGCACCCTCGGCAAAAATCATGTCTGGACTGGCGGCACAGCTCGTCGCTGTGGAAAATCAGCGCAATGACGGGGATGTGCTGAACTGGACGTTCCGGCTGTAGCCGACGCCGATCGGACGACTTGTCTTGACGGAAACACGTCATGGCCGCGCTTGACGCGTCCATCCACGTCTGTGGACCGCAGGAAGACGTGGATGGACGGGTCAAGCCCGTCCAAGACGACGTGCCACTGTTTCCGTCAAGAAACGTCATGCTCTATCGGATGGCAGGCACCTTGTTCCGGGGCTGCCAGTTATACTCGATGTAATAGACACCATCCTCCTTGCCCCAGCGCCACTCCGTCGTTCGTGCCGCCTGTATCGACAGACTTGCAGTCTTGACGGGGGCGGCAGTCTCGAATGATGGGATCGAGGTTGTCGCCGCTGAAGAGCTGATGGCCGCTTTCATCGCCAGCACGATGGCAATGGCACCGATTCCTGCCACCCATGACAGGGCGGGAACCATCGGCACAAGACGCTCGCTGCTGCTTGTCTTGAAAGGCATGGAAGCACTCCCGCTTTGTATCGTGAAACAAGAACGCGGGTTTGCTTGATTTGTTCCTTGATAAAGTCGCAATCCGCCCGATCAGCGCCTCATTGCGGCAGGGAAGAGATGCCAGAGGCTGTGCTGCAGTTTCCTTGTCGTGAGTTCCGCACCAGCGTGACGCTTTTCGAGCGTGATCTTGCGATCATGGAACTCTTCGATACCCTGCCGATGCGCCACGCTGATCACGGTCGCGCTGCTGAGATCCTCCCGCAGCAACGAGAGCAGGGAGGTCTGGCTCTCCTCATCCAGCGCGGAGGTCGCCTCATCCATGATGATGATCTGCGGCT
>JANNFV010000317.1:0-2179 GCA_031380285.1 Hyphomicrobiales bacterium
CCTGTGGAGATGAGAACCCACGTGGCTTCGGGCTGCTGCAGCGCGACCGGTTGTTCGATCACTACCAGGACGGGGTCTATTACGAGCGCCGTCCGTCCCTGTGGATCGAGCCGCTCGGCCAATGGGGCAGGGGGGCGGTGCAGTTGATCGAGATTCCGACCGACGACGAAATCCACGACAACATCGTCGTGGCCTGGGTGCCAGCCGCCCCGGTGAAGGCGGGCGATGCCTTCCGCTTCGCCTACCGCACGCACTGGCAGGCGGATGAACCGACCCCCACGCCGCTTGCGCGCTGTGTCGCCACGCGGCTTGGCAATGGCGGCCAGCCCGGCACTGCGCGGCCACAGGGCGTGCGCAAGTTCATGCTGGAGTTCAAGGGCGGGCCGCTGGAAAACATTCCGTTCGGGGTCAAACCGGAAGCGGTGTTGTCATCGTCACGCGGGACGTTCTCCTACGTCTTCACCGAGGCTGTTCCCAATGACGTGCCTGGACATTGGCGCGCCCAGTTCGACCTCACGGCGAGTGGCGCGGAGCCGGTGGAACTGCGCTGTTTCCTCAAGACGGGCAACACTGTCCTGACCGAAAGCTGGCTCTACCAGTATTGGCCGGAGTGAGGCTTCAGCGGTCTTCCTCGGTGTTCTCCTGCGTTTCCGTCACGGGAATGGCGTAGGAGCCCTTGAGCCAGCGGTTCAGGTCAACATCCGAGCAGCGCTTCGAGCAGAACGGCTTGTAGCTGAGTTGCGCTGCCTGATGGCATATCGGGCATTTGCGCTGAAGCGCAGCGTTGTCGTTGGCGGGAGGCATGGCGGAGCGGGACATGAGCTAAACCCGGTTCAACCAGTTGAAATGAATGGGATATCCCTCGCCACCCAGCAGCGAGGACACCTCGTAGAGCGGCAAACCGACCACATTGCTGTAGGAGCCCACCAGCTTGACGACAAAGCTCCCGGCCAGGCCCTGGATGGCATAGCCGCCAGCCTTGCCCCGCCATTCGCCCGATGCGAGATAGTGATCCATATCCTCTTTCGAGAGGCGCTTGAAACGCACCCGCGTTTCCACGAGTCGCTCGCGTATCGCGCCTTTGGGCGTCACCACCGCGACGCCCGTATAGACCCGGTGTGCTCGACCCGAAAGCTGGCGCAGGCATGCCGCCGCCTCGTCCACAAGCTCGGTCTTGGGCAGGATCTGCCGCCCGATGGCGACGACGGTGTCCGCTGCCAGCACAAACCCATCGACAAGCGCGGGGTCACGACGGGCGACATCCCTTGCAGCCTCGACCTTTTCGCGGGCGAGCCGCGTCGCCAGGGTGCGAGGGCGCTCGGACTTGCGCGGACTCTCGTCGATTTCAGCGGGAATGACGGCGGATGGCTCCAGGCCGATCTGCTGCAGCAGGGCCAGGCGTCGGGGTGATCCCGAGGCCAGAACCAGAGTTTTTCGCCAATTGTCCTGGGCGTTCATGCGCGTATCCGGCCCATCGGCGGCAAGGAGGAATGATGTGAAACGGTGGATGTGGCCGCTCCAAAGGTGGCCCCAGTGCTTCTAACTGGGCCTTTTTCCTCCAGAGCGACGGAATGAGACTGGCTCCTAAACCAAATGAGGCCCTTTGTGAACAGGCCGACCATCTGTCGGAAAGGGCCTATTCGGGCAAATCCTCGAGAATCTGCACCATGCTGCGGGCTGGCTCGGCACAGCCTGCTTCGCCGACCACGCGGGCAGGCACTCCGGCGACAGTGGTGTTGTGGGGAACCGATGCCAGCACCACCGAACCCGCAGCGACCCGCGAGCAATGGCCCACCTCGATATTGCCAAGGATCTTGGCCCCGGCGCCAATCAGGACACCCCGGCGAATCTTGGGGTGCCGATCACCCGACTCCTTGCCGGTGCCGCCCAGCGTCACATCCTGGAGGATCGAGACGTCATCCTCCACCACAGCGGTGGACCCCACGACGAGGCCCGTTGCGTGATCGAGGAAGATGCCCTTGCCGAAGGGGGCGGCCGGATGAATGTCGATCTGGAAGACAATCGACGACCGGCTTTGCAGGTAAAGCGCGAAATCCTGCCGCTTGTGCGTCCACAGGTGATGCGCCAGCCGATGCGTCGTCAGCGCGTGGAAACCCTTGTAGTAGAGCACGGGCTCGATCACCCGCGTCGTCGCGGGATCGCGGTCAACGACCGCCAG
>JANNFV010000320.1:0-3620 GCA_031380285.1 Hyphomicrobiales bacterium
GGCGGCTCGTGCTTTCCCAAGGATACCCTCGCCCTGGTCAAGACCGCCCAGGACCATGCCAGCCCCCTGCGGCTGATCGAGACCGTGGCGTCGGTCAACGACATGCGCAAGCGCGGCATGGCCCGCAAGGTCATCCAGGCCATGGGAGGGGATGTTTCGGGCAAGCGCGTGGCTGTGCTCGGCCTGACCTTCAAGCCGAGTACCGATGACATGCGCGATGCGCCGTCCATCGACATCATCCAGGGCCTGCAGGGCAAGGGTGCCAGCATCATCGCCCATGATCCCGAGGGAACGGAGCAGGCCAGGCTCGTGCTTCAGGGCGTCGACTATGCACCCAACCCCTATGCCTGCATGGACGGCGCGGATGCGCTGGTGATCGTGACGGAATGGGAGCAGTTCCGGGCGCTTGACCTGCGGCGGATCAGGGAACTCTTGCGCCAGCCACTGGTGATCGACCTGCGCAACATCTATACGCCTGATGAGGTCCGCCGTCACGGATTGACCTATGTCAGCATCGGCAGGAAATGATCGCCCCCATGGTACGCCGCGTCATCGTCACCGGAGGTGCCGGGTTCATCGGGTCGGCCCTGTGCCGCCGCCTGGTGCGGAGCGGTGCCGAGGTGCTGAACCTCGACAAGCTGACCTATGCAGGCAATCCCGCCTCGCTGCGCGAGATTGGCAACGCGCCCAACCATCGCCTGGTGGAGGCGGATATCTGCGACGCGGAGGCGGTTGCCCACGCGTTCGCCTCGTTCCAGCCCGATCACGTCATGCATCTGGCGGCGGAAAGCCATGTGGACCGCTCCATCGCCGGTGCGGGCGCCTTCGTCCAGACCAATGTGGTGGGAACCTTCGTGCTGCTGGATGCCGCGCGGCGCTACTGGTCAGGACTTGCGGGCGAGAGGCGCGATGCTTTCCGCTTCCTGCATGTCTCGACCGATGAGGTCTATGGTTCGCTGGGTGACACCGGCCTGTTCACCGAAGCCACGGCCTATGATCCAAGCTCGCCCTATTCCGCCTCCAAGGCCGCCGCCGATCATCTCGTCTCCGCCTGGGCGCGCACCTATGGCTTCCCCGCTGTCATCTCGAACTGCTCGAACAATTACGGCCCCTATCATTTCCCCGAGAAGCTCATCCCGCTGGTGATCCTCAACGCCATCCACGGCAAGCCGCTGCCGGTCTATGGCGCGGGCGGCAACATCCGTGACTGGCTCTATGTCGATGATCACGCCGCAGCGCTTGACCTCATCGTCAGCCGTGGGCGCATCGGCGAAAAATACAATGTCGGCGGTCGCAACGAGCGGACCAACATGGAGGTCGTGACAACGATCTGCGGCATCCTGGATCGCCTCCGACCGGAGGGTGCGCCCCATGCCGGGCTGATCGCCCATGTGGCGGATCGGCCCGGGCATGATCACCGCTATGCCATAGATGCCGGCAAGCTGGAGAGCGAGCTTGGCTGGCAGGCCCGCGAAACCTTCGCCAGCGGCATCGAGAAGACCGTGGCCTGGTACCTCGCCAATGAGTGGTGGTGGCGTCCGCTGCGCGACAAGGTCTATGCGGGCGAGCGCCTTGGCCTGCTGCCCACCGGAGCGGCCTGAGATGCGCATCGCGGTGACGGGCCGGGGCGGCCAGCTGGCCCAGGCGATGCTGGAGAAAGCGGCAGGCATGCCCGATGTCAGCCTGATGGCCTTCGTCCGCACGGCGGTTGATCTCGGCCATCCCGAGAGCGTGCTGCCAGCGATACGAGCGGTGAGGCCGGACATCGTGGTCAATGCGGCAGCCTACACCGCGGTGGACAGGGCGGAGGAGGAGCCGGACGTCGCCTTGGCGGTGAATGGCGCAGGCGCGGGCGCCGTGGCGGCGGCGGCCCGCACTCTCGGAATCCCCGTCGTGCAGATTTCGACGGATTATGTGTTCGACGGCACAAATCCCCGGCCCTACCGCGAGACAGATCCGGTCAATCCGCTCAGTGCCTATGGGCGCAGCAAGCTTGCGGGCGAGCTTGCCGTGGCGGCGGCCAATCCGGATCACGCGATCCTGCGCACTGCGTGGATCTATGCCGCCGAGGGCCGGAACTTCCTGCGCACCATGCTGCGCCTCGCCGAGAGCAGCGACACCGTCCGCGTGGTCGCCGATCAGCATGGCGCACCGGGCTATGCGCCCGATCTTGCGGACGCCGTGCTGGTGGTGTGTCGCAACCTGCTGCAAGAGCCGCAGAACGCCGCCATGCGCGGCACCTTCCATATGGCGGGCGCGGGCGAAGCAACCTGGGCGGATTTCGCCGAGGCGATTTTCGCGGGATCGATTGCGCGGGGCGGCCACGGCGCTGAAGTCATACGCATCACCACGGCGGAGTATCCCACACCTGCGCGGCGGCCTGCCAATGCGTGTCTCGATTGTGGCAAGCTCCAGGCCATGCATGGTATCGTCCTGCAACAGTGGCGGGATTCGCTCGACCTGTGCCTCGACCGGATTTTCATGAAGGACAGGATCGCATGAAGGGCATCATCCTGGCGGGAGGCAGCGGCACGCGGCTGCATCCCATGACCCTCTCGGTGTCGAAGCAACTGCTGCCGGTCTATGACAAGCCGATGATTTACTATCCGCTCTCCGTGCTGATGATGGCGGGCATCCGCGAGATCCTGATCATCTCCACCCCGCATGACCTGCCGATGTTCCGGCGCCTGCTGGGCAGCGGTGCCCAGTGGGGCGTGAGCTTCCACTATGCAGAACAGGCGGTGCCCAATGGCCTGGCCCAGGCTTTCGTCATCGGCGAGGAATTCATCGGCTCAGACCGGGTGATGATGGTGCTGGGCGACAACATCTTCTACGGCGCGGGCCTGATCGAATTGCTCCGGCAGGCAACGGCGCGGACGAGCGGTGCCACGGTGTTCGCCTATCACGTGCCGGACCCGGAGCGCTACGGCGTGGTGGCCTTCGACAAGGATTTCCGGGCGCTGTCGATCGAGGAGAAGCCGACCCAACCCCGCTCCCGCTGGGCCGTCACGGGCCTCTATGCCTATGACAACGATGTCATTGCCATTGCCAAGTCGATCAAGCCCTCGGCGCGGGGTGAATACGAGATCACCGATGTCAACGCGGCCTATCTGGAGCGGGGCGCGCTGCATGTCGAGCGCATGGGGCGCGGCTTTGCCTGGCTCGACACCGGCACGCCGGATTCGCTGACCGATGCTGCCAGCTTCGTGCGCACCATCGAGGCGCGTCAGGGCCTGCGCATCTGCTGCCCCGAGGAGATTGCCTTCGAGCAGGGCTTCATCGGGCGCGAACAGGTGCTGGCGCTGGCCGAAGCGCTGGGTAAGAGCGCCTATGGGCAGTATCTCCGGCGGATCGCCGACGAGGCGGCGTAGGGACAGGCCGATGCAGTTCACGCGCCTTGCCATCCCCGACGTGGTCCTGATCGAGCCCAGGCGCATCGGCGATGCCCGCGGGTCTTTCCAGGAGACCTTCCGTCTCGACCGCTTCACGGCAGAGATCGGCCCTGTCGTCTTTGTCCAGGACAACCAGTCGATGTCGGCCCGCAGGGGCACCGTGCGCGGCCTGCATTTCCAGCGTGCGCCCCGGGCCCAGGGCAAGCTCGTCCGGGTCATCGCGGGGGC
>JANNFV010000334.1:0-2816 GCA_031380285.1 Hyphomicrobiales bacterium
GATTTCGTTGAGTGTGTGTCCCTTGACCTGCAGCGCCTCGATCTCGTCGCCGATGAGCCGCGCCTCTTCCTCGCTGTCCCAGGAGCCGGACACCGTGACCTTGTGGCCATCGTCGCCATCAGTGAACAGCGTTTTGCCGAGCCTGCCTTCATTGTGGGTGATGAGGCTGGAGGCCGTCGCCAGGATATGGCCGGTGGAGCGATAGTTGCGCTCCAGGCGGATGATCTTCGCGCCGGGGAAATCCTTGTCGAACTTGAGGATGTTGTCGACCTCGGCGCCGCGCCAGCCGTAGATCGATTGATCATCGTCGCCAACGCAGCAGATGTTCTGGGGGCGGTCCTTGTCGGAAGGCGGACGCTGCGCCAGCAGACGCAGCCACAGGTACTGTGCGACGTTGGTGTCCTGATACTCATCCACCAGGATATAGCGAAAGCGGTCCTGATACTGCGCCAGAACCTGTGGGTTCTCTTGCAGCAAGCGAATGCATTCCAGCAGCAGGTCGCCGAAGTCGCAGGCGTTCAGCGTTTTCAGCCGAGCCTGATAATCTGCGTAGAGCTTGCGGCCACGACCGCCCGCAAAGGCTTCCGCCTCGCCCGGTGGCACGCGGGATGGCACGAGGCCACGGTTTTTCCAGCCGTCGATGATGGTGGCGAGCACGCGAGCGGGCCAGCGCTTCTCGTCGATGTTCTCGGCCTGCAGCAATTGCTTCATCAGGCGAATCTGGTCGTCGGTGTCGAGGATGGTGAAATCCGGCCTGAGATCGACCAGTTCGGCATGGCGGCGCAGCAGCTTGGTGCCGATGGAATGGAAGGTGCCCAGCCAGGGCATCCCTTCGGCGACGCCACCGATGAGGTGACCGATGCGCTCCTTCATCTCGCGCGCCGCCTTGTTGGTGAAGGTGACGGAGAGGATCTGGGACGGGAAGGCGCGGCCCGTCGCGATGATATGGGCGATGCGCGTGGTCAGCACGCGGGTCTTGCCCGTACCGGCCCCCGCCAGCACCAGCACCGGGCCATCGAGCGATTCCACCGCATCGCGCTGCTCCGGGTTCAGCCCCGCAAGATACTGCGCGGCAGGCGAGGCCCCCGCCATGGCACGCGCCGCCAGACCACCCGCGCGCGGCTGATGCGCAGGGGCAGGCTCAGGCAGATCATCGATGGCAAAGGGGTCTGACATCACGGCCAAAGTTCACGAATCGTTTCCGTTAGATTTGGGGGAGTGGGGCGGGTTTGTCGACCTGCCATCCGAATCCATGGCTTCTGATTTAAAGCGGGCTTAAGCCTTCGGTGGTTATCGTACTGTCCTGCTCCGCGAGAACCTGCCATGTCGCTGTCCATCCCATCGCAAACCGTTGGATCAAATGCTGACGCTGCTGCTGTGTCTGCTATCCGCGCCGAGCCGCGCATCATCCCGCTCGATGGCTTGCGCGGCTTGATGACGATTTTCGTGGTGATCTCGCATTACTTTGCCGAGTTGCCCAACGGGCAGAAGGCGTTTGCCGTGGGCTGGATCGGCGTCGAGATGTTCTTTGTGCTCAGCGGCTTTCTGGTGGGCAGCCTGATCCTGGAGAAGGCGCATCACGCCAACTTCCTGAAGGTGTTCTACATTCGCCGGGTGTGCCGCACGTTCCCGGTGTATTTCGGCTCGGTCGCGGTGATCCTGGCGCTGATGGCGCTGCTGGGTCCGCGTGAGTGGCTGGGGGGCTTGAACGCCATTCCGCTGTGGTCGTATTTCACCTTCACCCAGAACCTCTATATGGCCGCCAGCAATGATGTCGGCATGGGCTGGCTGGCGCCGACATGGACGCTGGCGGTCGAGGAGCAGTTCTACCTGGTTGTGCCCGCGCTGTTCCTGCTGACGCCACGCCGGCATCTCGTGGTTATCCTGCTGGCCATCGGCGTGGCCGCCATCGGCCTGCGCAGCTACAACGTGCTCACCAACCCCCACAACCTCGTGGCTGCCCTGGCGCAGATCCATGTCCGGGCCGATACGCTGGTATCCGGGCTTCTGCTCGCCGTGCTGTGGAAGCAGGGCCGCATCGATTATGCCCGCCATGCGCTGCTCATACGCAGCATTCCGCTCGTGATCATCCTGATCATGCTGGGCATCTCCACCTTCAGCTCGGCCAATGATCCGCTGTTCGTGATCCTGAGTGGCCCGCTGATGGGGCTGGCCTGCTCGGCCTTCATCCTGATGCTGGTGGAGAATGCGCCCGAGGCGGAGCGCTTTCATTCGCCGTTCCTGCGCTTCTTCAGCCGCACGTCCTATGCGATCTACCTCACGCATCTCATGGTGCTTGGCCTCATGCATGGCCTGATCCTGGGCGCAAAGCCTGATCTCGCCACGATGCAGCAGGTGCTGGTGACGCTGGCCGCTTTGCCCGTATGCGTGGCGCTGGGATATGCGATGACACGGATCTTAGAGGAACCTTTGACGGCCTATGGGCGCAGCCACAAATGGAGCCCCGACACGCGGGACGTACCACGAGCAGACGCAAGGGTCTGATCCATTGGCTTTTGGCTGAACCCGGCTTATCTCTGGCCGCACATGTCCTTCTCTCGCCTCAAGCCGCTCTGGCGCGTCCTCTATCGTGTCTATGACGGGCTCTATCGCCATGATGGCTGGGCCATCGCCAGCCATATCGCGCTTTCGGCGCTGCTGGCGCTGTTTCCGTTCCTGATCTTTCTCACGGCACTTGGATCGTTTTTCGGCACCAAGGAAATGGCGGATGCCATCGTCAAGATCCTGATCGAGGCGCTGCCGGAAGCTGTCGCCAATCCGATCTCGACGGAGGTGCGCAATGTGCTGACCGGTCA
>JANNFV010000338.1:0-2991 GCA_031380285.1 Hyphomicrobiales bacterium
GTCCTTGTAGCCCTGCTTGGCGAACTGGATCACACGCTTGATGTAATTGTCCGGGATCATCACCCGGCGCGCCATCTTGATCTCGCGCTTCAGGGCCGGGTTTTTTTCAGGGTCGAAGCAGGAATCGCCCGGGCCATCGCAGTTGACGCAGGCCTTCATGATTGCGGTCATGTGCTTCTTCGCGAGCTTGGACCCCGTGACGAGGGCCGCAACCTTCTGCTCCTCCTTCACCTTCCAGTCGATGTAGGTCTCGATATCGGGATGGTCCGCATCGACCACCACCATCTTCGCCGCGCGGCGCGTGGTGCCCCCCGACTTGATCGCGCCCGCGGCACGGTCGCCGATCTTGAGGAAGCTCATCAGGCCCGACGAGCGCCCGCCGCCCGACAGCTTCTCGCCTTCGCCGCGCAGGCGGCTGAAGTTGGAGCCCGTGCCGGAGCCATACTTGAACAGGCGCGCCTCGCGGACCCACAGGTCCATGATGCCGCCTTCGTTAACGAGATCGTCCTGCACGCCCTGGATGAAGCAGGCATGGGGCTGCGGATGCTCGTAGGATGTCTTCGACTTGGTCAGCTTGCCCGTCTTGAAGTCGACGTAATAGTGACCCTGCGACGGGCCATCGATGCCATAGGCCCAGTGCAGCCCGGTGTTGAACCACTGTGGCGAGTTGGGCGCGACCATCTGGTTCGCCAGCATGAAGCGCAACTCGTCATAGAAGGCCTGCGCGTCCGCATCGGAGTTGAAATAGCCACCCTTCCAGCCCCAGTAGGTCCAGGTGCCGGCCAGGCGATCAAACACCTGCTTCGACGACGTTTCACCGATAATGCGCTCCTTCTCGGGAAGCGAAGCAAGGGCAGCCTCATCCGCCACGGAGCGCCAGATGAAGGAAGGAACGTCGTTCTCCTCAACCTTCTTCAGGCGGGCGGGCACACCAGCCTTGCGGAAATACTTCTGCGCCAGCACGTCGGAGGCCACCTGCGACCAGGTCGCGGGCACCTCGACATTCTCGAGCTTGAACACCACGGAGCCATCCGGATTGCGGATTTCCGACTTGGTGAACTGGAAGGACATCCCTGCATAGGGGCTTTGGCCTGCCTTGGTGTAACGGCGCTCGATCAGCATCAGAACTTCCCTTGTGTATCGACGGCAGACGAATCTGCCAGCCGGGTTCAACGACCCGGCTCCTGCTTCTTGTTTGACTACGCCCCGCGCCAGACACTCAGGCGCTTGTATTTTTTTGAACCCGACACGCCACCTGATCCGACGAGCAGTTGATCCGCCCCACGAATATCCAAGCCCTTGATGAAAACAGAGGCGCTGGTTTCCCGGTCGCCACGGCTTCTGCCGGAGTGAGGAAAAGATACGCACCGATCCCTGTTATCGTCAAGATATAGTGTGTCGGGAATCGCAGAGATTCTAGATGTTGTGGGTAGCCTGTGAACTGTGGGGACAAGTCGGCTGCATCCATTAACCCCATGATTCACTGCGGAGATTCCCGCTTTCTTGAAGTGCCGCATCATCTGTGGCAGGCGTTTTCCGGCTGCCCGCGTGGTAAATCGCACAATCAATATGTAGTGGCTCGTTAACGCTTGATTTACCATTGGCGGTATGCAGTCGGCCGCTGGAAGCTGATGCTATAAACTGTTGAAATCACGTGCCAGAATCGCTGGATGCCATCGAATCGTCATAATTGGGCATGCGGAAAGCGTGTCGATCAAGAGCGAATCGCCATGTTCGCTTCAACGCATAGAACAACCACTCCAAGGCCTTCCGGGCGAGAAGCCCATGGGCTGGCACCGCGTAGTTTCCCCGAATCCCCCTGGGCCTGCCTTGCTCTATGATCACAGGTGGCCTCAGGCCGCGTGGAGGCAGGTTTGGACCCGGTGATTGTCATCTTCGACCTGTTTCTCGTGCTCCACATCGCGGCGGGCGCGGTCGGCCTCGTCACGTTCTGGTTGCCTGTGATCGGTCGCAAGGGCAGCGACTCCCACAAGCGCTGGGGGAGGGTGTTCTCGCGCTGCATCATGACAGCGGGGCTCTGCGCCATCGTCATGAGCCTCCTGTCGCTGGGATGGCCCATCGAGACGCATCCCAAGATGACCGACCCAGTGCTGGTCCGCGGCCTCTTTGGCTGGATGATGCTCTATCTCGCCATCCTTACGGTCAGCCTTGTCTGGCATGGCCTGAAGGCAGTCGAGCTCAAAGCGCAGCACAACGCGCATCGCCGATTCTTCCCGATTGCCCTGCAGGTCGCCGTCATCATCGCGGCGCTGAACTGTGCTGTGCGGGGCTATCTCATCGGCCAGCCCATCATGATGGGCATCGCCGTCATCGGCATTGCCTCGGCGGCCACCAATCTCTGGTTCATCGCCACGCCTGCGCCATGGCGGCTGCAATACCTCATCGAGCATTTCAAGGCGCTCGTTGGGGCAGGCATCTCGGTCTACACCGCCTTCTTCGCCTTCGGCGCGGTGCGGCTGCATCCCAAGAGCGCCTTTGATCCGCTGCTCTGGGCCACGCCCTGCACCATCGGCCTCGCCATCATCATCTGGCACTGGTGGAAGCAGCAGAAGCTGAAGCGCCAGCAGGCCAGCCGCCTGCGTGAACGCGCGGCGGTATCTCCGACGGTGTGATCCTATGAGCGCGGCCTGACCACGCACATGATCTCGCGGGCGGGCCGCGTGGTCAGCCGCGCCACCGGCCTCACGCCACCAGGCTCCTGCGCCTCCAGGCTGAAGCGCCGCACGAGGGAGGCGAGAATGAGGCTCGCTTCCACCGTGGCAAACGCCGCACCCACGCAGATGCGCGGACCCAGGCCAAACGGGATATAGGTGCCCGGCCTGATCTCGCGCTCGCGTTCGGGAGAGAAACGATCCGGATCGAAGCGGTCGGCTTGGGCAAAGAACGCCTCATTCCGATGGATCGTCCAGGGCGCGATCATGATCATGGCGCCACGCTTCACCTTGCGTCCCGCGATCACGGTTGCTTCGG
>JANNFV010000368.1:0-9857 GCA_031380285.1 Hyphomicrobiales bacterium
GTTCGCAACCGGCGCCACCGGCCGCGAGGATGCAAAGGGAGCGATGCGCATCGCCGAGCGTCAGGCCCAGCGGATTTATCGCTGAGTTGGGATATGCGACTTTTCCCTCTCCCGTTGCTGACAAACTTGTGCAGTCAGCACAAGATTTGCAGCGGGGGAGAGGGTGGGTTGCGGAGCAACTCGGATGAGGGGTTGTCCTGCCCTGTCCGGCCAGTTTGAGTTCAAACCCTCATCCGTCATGCTTCTCATGACACCTTCTCCCGGTATGGGAGAAGGGGGAGATATTTTGAATGACCACAATCACACTCCGTGCACCGCTCCGCGAACCATCAGCCTGGGATCGGCTGACGGTCAACCGCAACTGGCTGGGCTTCTGGTTCATGCTGCCAGCCATGGCCTTCCTGCTGCTGTTCCTGGCTTATCCGCTGGGCCTGGGTGTCTGGCTGTCCTTCACCGACACGCGCGTCGGTCGCTCGGGCGTGTTCATCGGCCTTGAAAATTACATCTGGGTCTTTGGCGACCGCAAGTTCCAGGACGCGGTGTTCAACACGCTGTTCTACACCTCCGTCGCCAGCATCATCAAATTCGCGGTGGGCCTGTATCTCGCCATCCTGCTGAACAACAACCTGCCCTTCCGTGCGCTCATCCGCGCCATCGTGCTGATCCCCTTCATCGTGCCGACCGTGCTCTCCGCCATTGCCTTCTGGTGGATTTTCGATCCGCAGTTCTCGGTCATCTCCTGGCAGCTCAAGCGCTGGGGCTGGATCGACGGCAACATCAACTTCCTGGGCGATGCCTGGAACTCGCGCTGGAGCGTGATCTTCGCCAATGTCTGGCGCGGCGTGCCCTTCATCGCCATCACGCTGCTGGCCGGCCTGCAGACCGTCTCGCCCTCGCTCTACGAGGCCGCGACGCTGGACGGAGCCTCGGGCTGGCAGCGCTTCCGCTATGTCACCTATCCGCTGCTGACGCCCATCATCGCGGTGGTGATGACCTTCTCGGTGCTGTTCACCTTCACCGATTTTCAGCTGATCAAGGTGCTGACCAATGGCGGTCCTGCGGGTGCCACCGAACTGATGGCGACGATGAGCTACAACACCGCCATCCTGGGCGGAAAGATCGGCGAGGGAGCCGCCATCTCCACCGCGATGATTCCGTTCCTGCTGGCCGCCATCATGATCTCGTGGTTCGGCCTGCAATCGAAGAAATGGCAGCAGGGAGGGTCTGACGCATGACTGACGCCACACTCAAGGCTCCCACCCTCTCCCATGGCAGCGATGCCTCCGAGGGCATGAGCTATCTCAACACGCTGCCGCGCCAGATCGTGACGGTCTACGTCCCGCTGCTGGTCATCCTGCTGGTCCTGCTGTTCCCGTTCTACTGGATGGCGGTCACCGCGATCAAACCGAAGGAGCAGTTGCTCGATCTCAACACCTACAGCCCCTATTATACGCTCTCGCCCACCTTCGAGCACATCTACGCGCTGGTCTTCCAGACGAATTATCCGCTGTGGCTGTGGAACACGATGTTCGTGGCGGTGTCGGCAACGGTGCTGTCGCTCATCGCCTCCACGTTTGCGGCCTATGCCATCACGCGCATCCGCTTCAAGGGCGCGCAGGCGCTTGGCGGCATCATCTTCCTGGCTTACCTGGTGCCGCCTTCGATCCTGTTCATCCCGCTCGCCACGGTGATCTACCAATACGGCCTGTTCGACACGCCTTTCGCGCTGATCCTGACCTATCCGACCATCCTCATCCCGTTCTCGACCTGGTTGCTGATGGGCTACTTCAAGACCATCCCCTACGAGCTGGAGGAATGCGCCTTGATGGACGGGGCAAGCCGCTGGCAGATCCTGATCCAGATCATCCTGCCGCTGGCAATTCCCGGCCTGATTTCGGCGGGCATCTTCTGCCTGACGCTGTGCTGGAATGAGTTCATCTACGCTCTGACGTTCATCAACACGCACAGCAAGAAAACCGTCCCCGTCGCCATCGTCACGGCATTCACCGACGGAGATCAATACCGCTGGGGCTCGCTGATGGCGGGTGCGCTGGTAGGTTCGCTGCCACTGGTGATCCTCTACTCGTTCTTCGTGGAGCATTACGTGGCGGCGATGACCGGCGCGGTGAAGGAATAATCAAACAAGGGGGAAGAGCCTATGCGTATTCAACAAGTGGCGCTTGCCGCGCTGTTCAGCCTGTCCGCAACGGCAGCTTTCGCGCAAAATGCGGACAACCGATCAGTTCCGGCACGAACCGAAGTTCATGCCTTCCCGTCGCTAACCGTCACCGACACACAATTCCTGAATGGCGACGCCAGCGGCAAGCCTGTCACCCTCACGGGCACGCTGAGCATCGCGCAGGGGTCCGGAAAATTGCCGGTCGCCATCCTGATGCATGGCTCGGGTGGGATCGGCCCCAACATTCCGCCCTGGGTGCAAGCACTCAACGCCAATGGCATCTCCACTTTCACCATCGACGGCTTCACGGGGCGTGGACTGACCGGCGTTGGCGACAATCAGATCCTTCTGGGGCGTCTCAATTTCACGCTGGATATGTACCGCGCGATGGAGGTGCTGGCGAAGCATCCCAGGGTCGATGCCAACCGCATTGCGCTGATCGGCTTCTCGCGCGGCGGGCAAGGCGTGCTGTTTGCGAGCCTGGAGCGCTTTCAAAATCAGTGGAACAAGTCAGGCGTCGGGATCGCGGCCTTCATCCCCTTCTATCCCGATTGCGGCACATCCTACCGTGGCGATACGGCGACGACAGGCGGCCCGATCCGCATCCACCATGGCGTACCGGATGACTACAATCCGCTCCGTTCCTGCCTCACATATGTTGATCGCCTGAAGGTGGCTGGCCGCGATGTGACGATCACGGCCTATCCCGATTCCGAACACGGCTTTGACAGTCCGCTGGCTCCGCCCAAAGCCGTTGCCACCAACAACCAGTCCGTCCGGGAATGCGCGATCAAGGAAACCGATGGCGGAGTGCTGATCAATGCATCCACCAACGCGCCCTTCACCTACCAGGACTCATGCGTGAAGCTGAACCCCCATATCGGCGGCAACGCTGCGGCCACGGCATCCGCCCGCGCGGCAGTGCTGGAGACTTTGCGCGATGTCTTCAAGCTGAAATGAGCCACGCATGACCACACTCGCCTTTGTCGGCCTCGGAGCCATGGGTCGCCCCATGGCGCGGCGCTTGTTGTCAGCTGCCAACACATCCGTTCGTGGTTTCGATGTGAATCCGGCCTCGCTGACCGAATTCGCAACCCACGGCGGCATCCCGTGCCAGACAGCCGCATCCGCTGCCGATGGCTCTGACGTGCTGCTGCTGATGGTGGTGAATGCTGAACAGGCCGAACAGGTGCTCTTCGCCGATAGTGCTGCCCTGGCGCTCGGCCATGGCAAGCTGGTGATCCTGATGGCGACCTGCCCGCCGGACCGCGTGAAGGCTATCGGCGCGAAGCTCGCCGATATGGGCATCGATTTTCTTGATGCGCCGGTGTCAGGTGGCGTGGTCGGTGCGGAGGGCGGCACGCTGACCATCATGGCGGGCGGCCCGAAAGCCACATTTGAGCGTGCGCAACCCATCCTGTCACGCCTGGGCGACAAGCTGCGCCATGTCGGCCTGAACCTTGGCGATGGTGCCGCCATGAAAACCGTCAATCAGTTGCTGTGCGGCGTGCATATCGCAGCAGCGGCTGAATGCGTGGCGCTGGCGGAAAAGCTGGGGCTCGATGGCAAGGCGGTGATCGAGATTCTCTCCCAATCCGCCGCCGGTTCGTGGATGCTCGCCAACCGCGGCCCGCGCATGGTGATGGAGGATCCGCCCGTGACCTCCGCTGTCGATATCTTCGTCAAGGACATGGGGATCGTGCTGGCCGCGGGCGAGCAGGCGAAGCTTGGCCTGCCGCTCTCGGCGCTGGCCCGCCAGATGTTCCTGCAAGCCTCCGGCATGGGCCTGGGACGCGCCGATGACAGCCAGGTCATCGCGGTTTACCGGCAGGGCAAGTAATACCAACTGCCCTCACATCTGACCGCATCAAGATTGCGCACCCATCCTGCCCCCTTGTGGGGCGGGTGGCCCCGCACTCTTCGCGGGGTCGGGTGGGGGTCGCGCTGCGCTCACCGGAAACGTCAGCGCGACCCCCACCCGGCTCGCTCCGCTCGCCACCCACCCCACAAGGGGGTGGGATGAACGCCCGTCCGGCAACAGATCCGTCAGACGGAGCGTTGGTATAAGCCGTTACCGCTGGCACGTCGCGCAGAAAAACGTAGACCTCCCGGACTGCACGATGCGCTCTACCACACCTGAACATGTCGCATCGGGGCATGGCTCGCCTTCCCGGTCATAGACCTTGAACCGATGCTGGAAATAACCGAGCGAGCCATCGGCATGGGCGAAATCGCGCAGGGTGGAGCCGCCCGCCTCGATGGCCTCCTGCAGGACAAGCCGGATCTCCTCCGTCAGCTTCGTCGCGCGCGGCGTTGGCCCGCCATCCTTGCGCACGATGCTGCCAGCCGCCCGGCGCGGCGACAGCTTCGAGCGAAACAGCGCCTCGCAGACATAGATGTTGCCCAGGCCCGCGATCAGCTTCTGGTCCAGCAGCGCGGCCTTCAGCGGAGCGGCCTTTCCCGCAAACAGTTCCGCCAGTCTCTCCGGCGTCAGCGCATTGCCCAGCGGCTCGATGCCGATATCCTTCGTCAGCGGGTGCGTAGCGATCCGGCTGCGCGGGATCAAATCCATGAAGCCGAAGCGCCGGACATCGTTGTAGGTGACGCGGGCACCGCCCTCCATCTCGAATACCACGTGGTCATGGGCGGCGAGACGGTTGACGGTTTGCGTGAACTCGCCCGGCTCACGCACCTGTCCTGCAGCCTCGATGATGAAGCGCCCGGTCATGCCCAGATGCATCACCAGCACCTCGCCATCGTCGAGATCGACCATGAGGTATTTGGCCCGCCGCCCCATGGCGGTGATCGTTCGGCCAGCGAGCCGATGGCTGAACCGGTCGGGAAACGCAAAGCGCAGCCCGGCCCGGTTCGTCCGCACCGACAGGATGCGCCGACCCTCCATTACGGGCTGCAGGCCACGCCTGACGGTCTCGACCTCGGGAAGCTCGGGCAAATTCACGCTCCTTGACGAAACTTGCGCGACGCGACATTGGCGGCGTGGCGCAATCCTTCATCGACCTATATGATGGCTATCGGCGCGAGAGAAGCGCGACAGAACAGCGTGAGTGCAGCAGTGACCAGACCGGCCTCCCGAAAAGCGGAAGACGACACAACCCATTTCGGGTTCGAGACCGTGCGCACAGCCGAAAAGCAGGGCCGTGTCGATCAGGTCTTCCATTCCGTGGCGCAGAAATACGACATCATGAACGACGTCATGTCGGTCGGCCTGCACCGCATCTGGAAGGATGCGCTCATCGCCCAGTTGCGCCCGCCGCAGCACCGCGCCTATCGCCATCTCGATGTGGCGGGCGGCACCGGCGATGTGGCGTTCAAGATCCTGGAAGCGGCGGGCGACAAGGCCCATGTAACCGTGCTCGACATCAACGGCTCGATGCTGGGTGTCGGTGCCGAAAGGGCCGAGAAGCGGAAAGTGCCGGGCAAGGTCGATTTCATGGAGGCCAGTGCCGAATCCCTGCCCTATCCGGACAAGACATTCGACGGCTACACCATCGCCTTTGGCATCCGCAACGTGCCGCGCATTCCCCTGGCACTCTCCGAGGCATTCCGTACGCTCAAGACCGGCGGGCGCTTCCTCTGCCTGGAGTTCGCCCCGGTCGAGACGCCGGTGCTGGACAAGATCTACGATGCCTATTCGTTCAATCTGATCCCTGCCTTCGGCAAAATGATCACGGGCGATGCCGAAAGCTATCGCTACCTGGTGGAATCGATCCGGCAATTCCCGAAGCCGGAAGCCTTCGCCGCGATGATCGCGAAAGCGGGCTTCCGCCGCGTCTCGCACCGGGCGCTTTCCGGCGGCATCGTGAATATCCACTCGGGCTGGAAGCTTTGAGCGCCTGATGTTCAGCGCCATCGGACACGCCGCGAGTCTGGCCCGCCTCGGCTTCGTGCTGGCCCGCGAGGGCGCGCTCGCCATTGTCGACCCCACCATCCTGCCCGCCCCGGCCCGGCTGGCGCTGAAGGCCGCACGGCTGATCGAGCGCAAGCCCGCTGCACTGGCACCAGGGGCTGCACCGCCACCTCGCCTCGCAGCGGCCCTGACGCGGCTGGGACCAAGCTATGTGAAGTTCGGCCAGTTCCTGGCGACGCGCCCTGATGTGGTGGGAATGGCCATGTCCCGCGATCTGGAAACGCTGCAGGACAAGATGGCACCCTTCCCGACCGATGAGGCGAAGGCGATCATCGCCGATGCCTTTGGCCGCCCGGTGGATGTGCTCTTCAGCCGCTTCGATCCCCCCATTGCCGCCGCTTCGGTGGCCCAGGTCCACAAGGCCGTGATCGTCGATGCCGACGGCAGTCGCGAGGTTGCGGTCAAGGTGCTGCGCCCAGGTGTGCGCGAACGCTTCCAGCGCGATCTCGCCACGATGCGTGCCACCGCCGCCTTCGTCGAAGCCATCGATCCCAAGAGCCGCCGATTGCGCATCGGTGGCGTCGTCGAAACGATGGCTCGCAGCGTCGCCATGGAAATGGACCTGCGGCTGGAAGCAGCGGCGCTGTCCGAGATGGCGGACAACACCAGGAACGATGCGGGCTTCCGCCTGCCGAAGCCGGATTGGGAGCTGACATCGCGCAATGTGCTGACCATGGAATGGATCGACGGCATCCGCCTCTCCGATCGCGGGGCGCTGGCATCCGCCGGGTTTGACCTGCCCAAGCTTGGCCGCTCCGTCATCGAGAGCTTCCTGCGCCACGCCATCCGCGATGGCTTCTTCCATGCCGACATGCACCAGGGCAATCTCTTCGCGGACCGCGATGGCTGTCTTGTCGCCGTCGATTTCGGCATCATGGGCCGCATCGGCATCAAGGAGCGGCGATTCCTGGCCGAGATTCTCTTCGGCTTCATCACGCGTGACTATCACCGGGTGGCGGAAGTGCATTTCGAAGCGGGCTATGTGCCTGCGCACCACTCCGTCGATGATTTTGCCCAGGCCATCCGCGCCGTGGGCGAACCGATCCACCAGCGCAGCGCCGACCAGATTTCCATGGCGAAGCTGCTGACCCTGCTGTTCGAGATCACCGAACTGTTCGACATGCAGACACGCACCGAACTGATCATGTTGCAGAAGACCATGGTGGTGATCGAGGGCGTCGCACGCTCCGTCGATCCCGCCCTCAACATGTGGACAACGGCGGAACCGGTGCTGCGCGAATGGATCGAGCGCAATCTCGGCCCCATCGGCAAGCTGCAGGACGCAGGACAGGGCCTGGGCGATATTGCCCGCGCCGCCTTCAAGATGCCGGACCTCGTCATGCGCGGCGAGCGTCTGGTGGGCGAACTGGAAACAGCGGCCTCAGCCGGGTTCCAGCTCTCGCCATCCAGCATCGAGGCCATCGGCAAGGCCGAGGCCCGCCGCGCCCGCTGGGGAAATGCCGCGCTCTGGGTGATCGCAGGCCTGCTGGCGGTCGGGTTGTGGAAACTGGTGTGATTGCGTTGATGGCAACGCAATCATTGCAATCATACGCGCCATCATCTAAGCTCGTGCCAAAGCGATGAGACCCTGGCCATGGCAAGCATCACGATCCGCAATCTCGATGACAGCATTAAAACAGCGTTGCGCGTGCGGGCAGCGCAGGCCGGGCGGTCGATGGAAGAGCAGGCAAGGAAGCTTTTGACGGAAGCGCTCTCCCGCATCGATGAACCTGACCATCGCGACAAGAGGAAAAAGCTCGATCGTGCGGAGCGTATTGCGGCCATCATGGCGAATGCAGGAGGAGGTGTTGACCTTCCTCCCTATCCAGATCGCCCCGTCGATTTCGACGGGATCGATCACCTGGCAAAACAAGCATTCGCCCACGATCACAAATGATTCTCGTCGACACGAATGTGATTTCGGAGCTGATGAAACAGCCGACACGGGTTGACCCACGTGTTTCGCGCTGGCTCAATTCCGTTCCGGAGGACGGTCTTGCTACCACCTGCATCTCATTCGTCGAAAGCCTCTTTGGCGTTGAAAGCCATCCCGACACCCTGCGCAGGACAGCCCTGCGTGATGCACTCGAACAGGTCTATCAGGAGCTTTTTGGGGACCGCATCTTGCCATTCGATCAAGAAGCAGGCTTCGAATATGTCGCATTGATCCTCGACAGGAAACGTCAAGGGCGTCCGATCCTGGAATTTGACGCCCAGATTGCAGCCATCGCTCGGGCGCGGGGTTTTGCGATTGCGACACGCGACCGCGATTTCGCAACCTGCGGCATCGACGTGATCAACCCCTGGGATTACACAGGCTGATGAACCAAAAGCGCATCCTCCTCATCGTCGGCGGTGGCATCGCGGCCTACAAGGTGCTCGACCTCTGCCGTCTGGCCCGCCGCAAGGGCCTTCAGGTCCGCGCCATCATGACGAAGGCAGCGGGCCAATTCGTGACACCCCTGTCGCTTGGCTCTGTCACGGGCGACAAGGTTTATGGCGAACTCTTTTCACTGACCGATGAAGCCGAGATGGGACATATCGAATTGTCGCGCGATGCCGATCTCGTGGTGGTCGCACCTGCCACCGCGAACCTCCTGGCCAAGATGGCGCATGGCCTGGCCGACGACCTCGCCACCACGGCCCTGCTGGCCACGGACAAGAAGGTGCTGGTGGCACCGGCCATGAACCTCAGGATGTGGGCGCATCCCGCCACGCGCCGCAACGTGGCGCGTCTGGTCGCGGATGGCGTGACCTTCATAGGCCCCACCGCCGGTTCCATGGCCTGCGGCGAATTCGGCGTCGGGCGCCTGGCAGAACCGGCGGATATCCTCGCCGCCATCGAGACGATGCTGGCTGGCGATACAATCCTGCCCCTGCCCGAGGGCGCTTGGGCAGATACTGCTGCATCAGGCGCGCGTCCCCTCAGCGGCAGACACGTGGTCATCACCTCCGGTCCGACCCATGAACCGATTGACCCTGTCCGCTATATCGCCAACCGCTCCTCCGGCAAGCAGGGTCATGCCATTGCGGCAGCAGCAGCGGCAGCGGGCGCCCGTGTGACGCTGATCTCTGGTCCTGTTGCCATTGCCGATCCCTTCGGCGTCAGCACCGTCCATGTCGAGACGGCACGCGCCATGCGTGACGCGGTCGAGGCGGCGCTGCCCTGCGACATCTTCATCGGTGCCGCCGCCGTAGCGGACTGGCACGTGAGCGCGGCTGCGGACGAGAAGCTGAAGAAGGGCAAATCAGGTCCCCCTACCCTCGTTCTGGCCGAGAACCCCGATATTCTGGCGGGAGTTGCCCGCAGGAGCAGCCAGCGCCCCCGGCTCGTCGTGGGCTTCGCGGCGGAAACCAGCAATGTCGCGGCCTATGCCCAGGCCAAGCTGGCGAAGAAGGGCTGCGATCTCATCGTCGCCAATGATGTCAGCATATCTGGGGAAACGCCCGGCGGCGTCATGGGACAGGGCAACAACACCGTGCATCTCATCGACGCCAACGGCATCGAAAGCTGGCCAACCATGAGCAAGCAGGCCATCGCCGAACGGCTCGTCGCCCGCCTGGCCGACATGTTGGGTGCATGAAGCCGGATATCACAATCCGGGTCCTGCGGCTGCCGCACGGAGCCGATCTGCCGCTTCCCACCGCCCAGACCAGCGGCGCGGCAGGCCTTGACCTGATGGCCGCCATTGACGCGGATGAACAAATCACTCTAAAAAATTGTGAAAGAGCCCTTGTCCCAACAGGCAT
>JANNFV010000388.1:0-2937 GCA_031380285.1 Hyphomicrobiales bacterium
GGGGATCTCGCGCGGCAAGGGGGGCTCGATGCACATGTTCAGCGTCGAGCATAAATTCTACGGCGGCCACGGCATCGTCGGCGCGCAGGTCGCGCTCGGCACCGGCCTCGCCTTTGCGCACCAATACAGCGAGGACGGCGGGGTCACGCTCGCCTATTTCGGTGACGGCGCGGCCAACCAGGGCCAGGTCTATGAGAGTTTTAACATGGCGGCGCTGTGGAAGCTGCCGATCGTCTACGTGATCGAGAACAACCGCTACGCCATGGGCACGGCCGTCAGCCGTGCCTCGGCCCAGACCGATTTCTCCCGGCGTGGCATTTCCTTCAACATTCCGGGCGAGCAGGTGGACGGCATGGATATCCACGCCGTGCGCGAAGCAGCGCGTCGCGCCATCGCCCATGCCCGCACCGGCGAAGGCCCCTATATCCTGGAAATGCAGACCTACCGCTATCGCGGCCATTCCATGTCCGATCCGGCGAAGTACCGCTCCAAGGAGGAGGTGGACAAGTTCCGCTCCGAGCGCGACCCCATCGAGAACGTGCGTGATCGCCTGATCGAGAACAAATGGGCGTCCGAGGACGACCTGAAGAAGATCGACAGCGAAATCCGCACCATCGTCAACGAGGCCGCCGATTTCGCCACCACCGACCCCGAGCCGGATGCATCCGAACTCTGGACGGATATCCTGAAGTAAGCATTCGTTTTCACCGGCGTCATCCTGAAGTCCCGAGCTTGTCGAGGGGTCGAAGGATGATCCAGCCAGCACTCCCGCAAAGCGGCCCTCTCCCCTTCGACAAGCTCAGGATGAGGGCCTTGAGACATTCAGGCCCAGGTAATCACAATGGCAGTTGATGTGTTGATGCCCGCCCTTTCTCCCACGATGGAGCAGGGCAAGCTCGCGAAATGGCTCAAGGCAGAGGGCGACAAGGTCAAGTCGGGCGATGTGATCGCCGAGATCGAGACGGACAAGGCCACGATGGAGGTTGAATCCATCGATGACGGCATCCTGGCGAAAATCCTCGTGGCGGGCGGCACGGACAATGTGCTGGTCAACACCCGCATCGCCATCATCGCGCAGGATGGCGAGAGCATCTCCGACACGCCGGTGGCTGCCGCCGCAGCCCCTATCGCCGCGCCCGTGCCGACCGTCGCCGCCGCGCCAAAATCAGCACCGCCCGCCCATGTCGTCGCCTACGATGCCTCGTCCGAAGTGCCTGCTGGCACCGAGATGGTGACGATGACGGTGCGTGAAGCCTTGCGCGAGGCGATGGCCGAGGAAATGCGGGCCGACGATGATGTCTTCATCATGGGTGAGGAAGTGGCGGAATATCAGGGCGCCTACAAGATCACGCAAGGGTTGCTGGCCGAGTTCGGCGCACGCCGCGTCATCGACACGCCGATCACCGAGCATGGCTTCGCGGGCATCGGCGTGGGTGCCGCGATGTCGGGCCTCAAGCCCATCGTCGAGTTCATGACCTTCAACTTCGCCATGCAGGCCATCGATCACATCATCAATTCCGCCGCCAAGACGCTCTACATGTCCGGCGGCCAGTTGGGCTGCCCCATCGTGTTCCGTGGTCCCAACGGCGCTGCCGCCCGCGTGGGCGCACAGCACAGCCACGATTATGCCGCGTGGTATTCCAACGTGCCGGGCCTCAAGGTGATCATGCCGTTCACGGCGGCTGATGCGAAGGGCCTGCTGAAAGCTGCAATCCGTGATCCCAACCCGATCATCTTCCTCGAGAACGAGATCCTCTACGGCCAGTCCTTTCCGGTGCCGAAGGGTGATCACGTGCTGCCCATCGGCAAGGCGCGCATCGACCGTGTCGGCAAGGATGTGACCATCGTCTCCTACAGCATCGGCATGACCTACGCCCGCAAGGCGGCGGATATTCTCGCCAGCGAGGGCATCGAGGCCGAACTGATCGACCTGCGCACGATCCGCCCCATGGATATCGAGACAGTGGTGGCCTCCGTGATGAAGACCAACCGCTGCGTGGCGGTGGAAGAGGGTTTCCCGCAAAGCGGCGTGACAGCTGAAATCGGCATGAGGATCATGGAAGCCGCGTTCGACTATCTCGACGCCCCGGTCATCCGCATCACCGGCAAGGACGTGCCGATGCCCTATGCGGCGAATCTGGAGAAGCTTGCGCTGCCGAATGTGGGGGAAGTGGTGGCTGCGGCTAAGGCCGTGATGTATCGGTGAAATCAACTGACCATGCTAAACACAACATTTAAGAAGTTAACGGAAAATCTGCCGCACGAAGCAGTTGAAGCTGTCTTGGAGTTTCGACAGAGAGTAGACCGTTGGATGAATGGGCCTGAAACATCTGATGACCATGAGATGGCCCGTTGCATTGTTATTTTCTATAGAAATGCAGTTCCCAAAGCATTTCCGTTTATTCACGAGACGGCAAAGATAAGAAATCTTGATTCCAGTGAACAAATGGTATGGTATAATAGTGAAATTGATCGGATAATTACAGAAGTCCAAGATCGCTTAGTTGAGGAAGAAATTAAAAAAATAACTGATGGTTTTGATTTAAATTCTGGAGACTCGTTTGGACTTGCGAAATTAAATGACGACGAAAAAGCAAATGTCCATAGAAATATAAAGAAGATAAGAGAGATTATTGAAATTAGTGAAATTTCTGACAGAAAAAGAAATGCATTGTTTGAACGACTGAATGCACTGTCAGCTGAGGTCGATCTTCACGGAACTCGAACAGATCGATTCTTTGCATTTATGGCAGATGCAGCTTTTGCTGCGTCCAACATGACGAAGAACGCAAAGCCATTCCTGGCCGAAGTCAAGGATATGGTAAAAACTATTGGTCGGTCTCGTGCTCGACAAGAAGGAGTATCATTGCCACCAGGCGATGAGGTACTTCAATTGCCATCGCCAAAGGATATCTAGCATGCCCACCAACATCCTCA
>JANNFV010000414.1:0-9305 GCA_031380285.1 Hyphomicrobiales bacterium
CGCGGCTCCGTCGGTCGGATCAGAAGATCACCGCCTTGCAGCAGCGCTTCCGTGACGCGCAATTCACCGCGCAGCAGCGGCGGCACCGCGAGACGCAGGCGGAAGCGACCGATGCTGCCTTGCAGGACACCGCCGGTGCCAAGGTCGATATGGGAGAGCTTCAATGTCGGCGTGGGCAGCAGTTCGATGCTGATTGGCCCCTCGACCTTGACCGGCTGCCCCATGATGTCCGAGAGGCGCGCCGAGATCATGGCGCGGCGGCTGTCCCAGTCCACCAGATGCGGCGCAACAAGCGCTCCCGTCAGGCACAGCAACAGCAGGATCGCCAGGCCTGTCAGCACGTCACGCACTGGGTCGTTCTCCCATGGGGCCACGGCCCGAGAGAGTGCCGCTAGCGCAGCTTTGCGTTTGAATCACGACATCTGGCACGGTATCAGGTCGCGACAATCTTGCCGGGGTTCATGATATTGTCCGGGTCCAGCGCACGCTTGATCAGGCGCATGGTGTTCAGCGTTTCCGCCCCCAGTTCCTTCTCCAGATATTTCATCTTGCCTTGGCCGACGCCGTGCTCACCCGTGCAGGTGCCGCCCATGTCGAGTGCGCGCTCGACAAGGCGTCCGACATAGGCCTTGCCCTTCTCGATCTCTTCCGGGCTGTCCATGTCGATCAGGGGCAGGACGTGAAAATTGCCGTCGCCGACATGGCCGACAATCGGCCCCAGAAGGCCGGTCGCTTCCAGATCCCTGATCGATTCCTCCACGCATTCCGCCAGACGCGAAATCGGCACGCAGACATCGGTCGAGATGCCCTTGGCACCGGGCCGCAAGGCCATGGACGCCCAATAGGCATCATGCCGTGCCTGCCAGAGCTTGGTGCGCTCCTCGGGCTTGGTGGTCCATTGGAAATTGGAACTGCCAAAGCCTTCCGCGATCTCGCCGAAGCGCTCGGCCTGCTCCTTCACCGACGACTCGCTGCCATGAAACTCGACGAGCAGCATCGGGCTTTCGGGCAATGTCAGTTTCGAATAGAGGTTTGTTGCCCGCACCGACCACGTATCGAGCAATTCGACACGGGCGATGGGAATGCCCGTCTGGATTGTCATGATGGCGGTGTCGCAGGCATCCTTGACCGTGGCGAAGGAACAGATCGCTGCTGAGATGGCCTCGGGGATGCCCTGCAAGCGCAAGGTGATTTCGGTGATGATGCCAAGGGTACCCTCCGAGCCCACGAACAACCGGGTCAGGTCATAGCCAGCCGAGGTCTTCTTGGCACGGCGTGCCGTGGTGATGACATCGCCGTTGGCGAGCACGGCCTTGAGCGCGATGACATTGTCTTTCATCGTGCCATAGCGCACGGCGTTGGTGCCTGAGGCCCGCGTTGCCGTCATGCCGCCAAGGGAGGCATCGGCACCGGGATCGATGGGGAAGAAAAGCCCCTGGTCGCGCAGATACTCATTGAGCTGCTTGCGGGTGACGCCTGGCTCGATCACGCAATCCAGGTCCTCCGCATGCACGGCCTTGATCGCCTTCATCATGGAGGTGTCGACCGAGACGCCGCCAAGCGGGGCATTCACATGGCCTTCGAACGATGATCCCGTACCGAACGCGATGATCGGCACCTTGTGCCTGGCACACAGCTTGACGATGCCGACCACCTCTTCGGTCGTCATGGGATACACCACGGCGTCGGGCGGCTGATTGATCGTCCAGGTCAGCGTGTTGGCATGCTGCTCGCGCACGGATTGCGACGTCACGCAGCGGTTGCCGAAACCCCTGGTCAGTTCGGCGATCACGGCGGCGATGGTTTCAGGCTGCGGCTTGCCTTCTGTCGGCTTGGTATAGGCGTTCATCCCTGTCTTCCCTCCGACTTTAGACTCACGGACTGATCCATCTACAGTTTCAAGCCGTAAAATTTTCATACGAACTGCTGATACCGGTCTTGTACGGCGCAATCAGAATTCTGTCACAAGAATTCACGAGTATTGGACATCGGCCAGACCGATGGGCCGACCGAAGGGTTGGCGCTGCGTCGGCAAATTTTTTTCTGGCCTTGAGGGACGCTCAGATGCTGAAGGACACGACGCTGGTGGATGAGCCGGTGCGCATTCAGGAAACACCTGCGCTGTTTTTTGCGCCGTTCGTATCGTCCAGAATGATCATCGAACCACTGTGGATCGACTATAACGGCCATCTCAACATGGCTTACTACAATGTGTTGTTCGATCGGGCGGTCGACGAAGCTTTCGGTCTGTGCGGCCTGGGACCGGATTATGTGCAGGAGCGCCAGCACTCGTTCTTCCTGGTCGAGAGCCGCATCCGCTACCGCCGGGAACTGACGCTCGGCGATCCGGTACGGGTCACGCTCCAACTCATCGATTTTGACGACAAGCGCCTGCACTACGTCATGGAAATCCGCCATGCCACCGATGGCTGGCTGGCGGCAGCGTGCGAAAACCTCTCGCTCAACATCGCCATGGCGACACGCCGGGCTGCGGCCTTCCCGCCCGACATCCTGGCGAACCTGGCAATCCTGAAGGCGGCCCATGCCGACCTTCCCAGGCCCGACATGCTGGGCGCAGGCGTCAGCATGGGTGCCAAGGCTCGTGACGTTAACTGATTGTTACACATTGACGGTGGCAAGCGCATCAGCCCATTGACGGAGCTGTTCGTTCAGTCTCAATTCACCCCGGAACTTCTAGAACCGCTCGTGGAAGAGGGCAGAAGTTCCCTGGGGGTTGCCAAGTGGCTGGGATCGAATCGGTTACGACCGACCTTGTGCCGGACGCCAAGGGCGTGAAAGGCCTTCTGGGTGCAACCGTCGCACTGCTGCTGGCTGGCGGCATTCTGCTTGACATGAACCGCATCAACTCCGTGCGCGACTCGCTTGATCGCGTTGCCCATGTCGCGGCATTCGAAGCTGCCGCGGCGACCCGCCCGGCCGAGCGCCAGCACATCTGCCAGAAGCGGTTTGCCAAGACGGTGTGGACGGACAGCGAAGTCTCTGTCGATGATATCGACGTGAGTGTGACCCAGAGCGGTCGCGGCAACACGGCAACGGTCAGCTACGATGCGACGGTGCAGCTCGTCGTCGGGCGCTTCTTCGGTTTCAACGAGGTGATCATCTCGGGTGAAGCCGAGGTGACGGCGCCTGGCCGCCAGGTCGCCGCTGCAACACCCTGATTTGCGATAGCCCCGCCTGACGCTTGCTGCTACAGCGCGGCCCATGCGCGAAGGTCTTGTTCCCTCCAACACCACCCATGTCATGCGGCTGCCCACCGACATGGCAACCGCCCTCCGGCTTGCCGGTCAGCTCGGCGAAATGCTGGATGCCGACGAGAACGCCGTGGCCGCATTCGAGTCGGCGGATGAGTCGCATTGGTTGATCGAGGTGTTTTTCACGACACAGCCCGATGAAGCGCTGATCCGTGACCTGATCATCGCCGCGATGGGCGCAAAGCTCGGCCACGACCTCGCATCAACCGCCATTTTTGAACGCATCGAACCCAAGGACTGGATCGCGGCCTCACTCGATGGGCTGAAGCCGGTGCGGGCCGGACGCTTTCTCGTGCATGGCAGCCACGACCGCCCTGCCATCCGCGCGAATGATATCGCGATCGAGATCGAAGCAGCGCTGGCCTTCGGCACGGGCCATCACGGCACGACACGTGGTTGCCTCGAGCTGCTGGACCGCGAGCTCAAGCGCAATCCACCCAGGCGCGTTCTCGATGTCGGGACGGGAACCGGGGTGCTGGCCATAGCGGCGGCACGGGCGCTGAAGCGGCGGGTGGCGGCTGGCGATATCGACCCTGTATCAACCGAGACTTCGCGCCAGAACGCCATTGCCAACCGCGCAGGGGCCTATGTCAGGCCGGTCACCGCCGTGGGCTTGGTTCACTGGGAGCTGACGGCGAGCGCACCCTATGACCTGATCTTCGCCAATATCCTGGCAAAACCGCTCCGGCTGCTGGCCCCTTCGCTTGCCAGGGCCACCACCTTGCAGGGGCGGTTGATCCTCTCCGGCTTGCTGGCGAAGGATGTTGCCGGCGTGCTGTCGGCCTATCGTGGTCAGGGTTTCGCCTTGATGGAGCGCATCGACATCGACGGATGGGCCGCGCTGATCCTCAAACGCGGAGGAGCGGCCCAAAGGCCGCTCCCCATGATGTGGTGGTCGTGAATCCGAGCCTTACTCGGGCATCGACCCATATTTGCGGTGCATGCTGACCTGCAGGTCGTGGGCGTCACGCATCACGTCGCAGATGCCGGAAAAGAAGGCGATGATGAAATAAAGCATGGTAAGTCTCCTGTCTGGAACGATGATGGGATGACGGAGCGGGGTTACTCGCCGGCGAAAGGCAGCAACGCGTAGTCGAGCTTCTCATTCGGTTCGCCATACAAGGCGCGAACACGCCTGATCTCGATTTCGGCCTGACGCTGGCGGGATTCGGCCAGAGCGCCCAGGAAGCGGCTGAAGAAAGACGGCTTGGCTTCAGTCGCCTCGGAGCCCGATTCTGCGAGCGAGAGGGGGTTGAAAGTCAAAGTGGCCATGGGTGATCTCCTAGGGTTGGTTGACAAAAGGAGCCCTGCGTTTCCTTTTTCTTGACACCAAGATGGGTGCAAATGGTGCAGTGCGGTAGGCCGAAGATCGACTCGCAGCCATTCGTTTAATGCATATCTACTGTAACAATTTAGACATAATATGCTTATTATGCACATCGATCAGGCGTATGGCGACATTCGCAGCAGTGGATTGATGAAACTCTCGACACCTGCCGGAGGCGGGCTTAATCCTGTCTTATGCTGACGGCGCAGTTTCAGACCTTTCACGACAAATCCGAGGGCAAGGCTGGCCCGATTCGCCTGAAGGCGCTGCGGGCCCTGCTGAAAGAACGCGGTCTGGACGGCTATCTCGTGGCACGTGCGGATGAGCACCAGAACGAATACCTCCCGGCAAGCGAGGAGCGGCTGGCCTGGCTCACCGGATTCACCGGCTCGGCAGGCTTCGGCGTGGTCCTCAAGGACAAGGCAGCGGTGTTCTCCGATGGGCGCTACACCCAGCAACTGACGGAACAGATCGATCCGAGCGCCTATACCGCCGTCTCGATCATCGATCATCCGCCGCAGGATTGGCTGGGCGCACACGCCAAACCGGGGGCCCGGATCGGCTATGATCCCCGTCGGCACACTCCGGACGGGTTGCAGCGTTTCAAGCTGATCGCCGAGAAGAAGGGCTTCCAGCTCGTTCCATCGGAACCGAACGCCGTGGATGTGCTGTGGCACGAGCGGCCTGCTGCACCGACCGCTCCGGTCGTGATGCATCCCGCCAGGCTGTCGGGCGCTGCGGCCAAGGCGAAAATCTCCGAACTTCAGAGCTGGCTGAGCGGCGAAAACCTCGATGCGCTTGTCATCACTGATCCCACCAATATTGCCTGGCTGTTCAATATCCGGGGTGGAGACGTGCCGCATATGCCGCTGCCCATCGGCTATGCCGTGCTGCCGCTGAAGGGCCGTCCGCAGCTTTTCCTGGATGGCGTCAAGCTGTCGAACCGCGTTCGCGCCTCGCTTGAGGACATCGCTGATGTGCGCGAGCCAGCCACACTCGAGCGCGCCCTTGCGGTTCTGGGCGCTGCGAAAGCCAAGGTGCGGTTCGATCGCGAGAGCGCCAGCGTGGCCCTGGTGGAGCATCTGCGGGCGAGCGGTGGCGTGGCAGATCTTGGCAGCAACCCCATCGCCTTGCGCAAGGCGGTGAAAAACCGGGCCGAGCGGGAGGGTGCGCGGGCGGCGCAGATACGCGACGGCGCGGCCATGGTGCGCTTTCTGTGCTGGCTCGATGCAGAAGCTCCGGGAGGCAAGCTGACGGAAATCAGCGCAGCCACTGCGCTGGAGGGCTTCCGCCGCGACACCCGCAAATTGAAGGATATCTCCTTCGACACGATCTCAGCGGCGGGCCCCAATGCCGCCTTGCCGCACTATCGGGTCAATGCCACTTCCAACCGGCGGATCGGCAAGGGCATCTATCTCATCGATTCGGGCGGGCAGTATGTCGATGGCACAACGGACATCACCCGCACGGTCGCCATCGGCACGCCAACGGCGGAGATGATGGACCGCAACACCCGAGTGCTGAAAGGTATGATCGCCATCTCGCTCGCGGTGTTCCCGCGTGGCGTGAGCGGCGCACAGCTCGACAGCTTCGCACGGCAGTTTCTGTGGCAGGCCGGGCTGGAATTCGACCACGGTACGGGCCACGGGGTCGGCAGCTATCTGGGCGTGCATGAAGGACCGCAGCGCATCGCCAAGCTGGGCACCACGCCGCTGGAACCCGGCATGATCCTCTCGAACGAGCCGGGCTATTACAAGACCGGCCATTACGGCATCCGCATCGAGAACCTGGTGCTGGTGGAGGAGCGCTCCATCGCCGGTGGCGAGCGCAGGATGCTGGGCTTCGAGACGCTGACGCTCTGCCCCATCGATCGTCGCCTGATCAAGGCAGCGTTGCTGACAGAGACGGACAGGCGCTGGCTGAACAGCTATCACGCCCGCGTGGTGAAGGTGATCGGACCGCTCGTTGATCCCGCCGCGCGGATCTGGCTCAAGAAAGCCTGCGCCCCCCTGTGAACGTCATCGAAAACCCCGTGCTGCTGCGCAGCCTCATGCCGGTGCTGATCATTGTCTCGATGATCGGGCCGCTGGCGCTCAACATCCTGATGCCATCGATGCCGGGATTGGCGGCGGCCCTCGACGCATCGCGCAGCGAAGTGCAACTGACGCTCTCGCTGTTCCTGGCGTCTCAGGCGGTGTCGCAACTGTTCATCGGCGGGTTGGCTGACCGCTTCGGACGCCGCCCGGTGCTGCTGGGTTCAATCGCGCTCTATGTGCTGGCCTGTCTGGCCGCCAGCCTTGCGACCAGCATCCTGCTGCTGATCCTGGCACGCATCGTCCAGGCCACGGGATCGACCGCTGGATTGGCGATCTCCCGTACCGTGGTGCGCGATCTGGCCCCACGCGATTCCGCTGCCAGCATGATCGGCTATGTCACCATGGGCATGGTGATTGCGCCGCTCATGGCTCCCATCATCGGCGGGATCATCGATGTCACGCTGGGCTGGCGCATGATCTTCGTGTTTTCCCTGGTGATCGGCCTTTTGGCCCTTGCCATGGCCTATTTCAGGCTGGTGGAAACGCGGCCGACCAGCATCAGCCACCAATCCACGGCAGAGATGCTGGTCCGCTCACGGGAGGTGATGCAGAACAGGCGCTTCCTGGGATATGCGCTGGGCACGGCATTGACCGCCGCCGCCTTCTTCGCCTTCCTGGGTGCGGCTCCCTACCTTGTGGTCGACGCGATGCAGTTGCCCAAGACCGCCTATGGATTGTGGTTCGTGTGCATGACCGCTGGCTACATGCTCGGCAATTTCTGTTCCGGCCATTTCTCCGAGAAACTGGGCGGCGACCGCATGATCTTTTACGGCAATGTCTTCGGCACAGTGGGAACGGCCATCCTGCTGGGGCTGGCAACCGTCCCAGTCATGCATCCCGCTGCGATCTTCGGACCGTGCTTCCTCATGGCCTTTGCCAATGGCTGCCTGCTGCCCAACGCCGTCGCCGGGGCCGTCAGTGTGGATCCCAAGGCGGCAGGTGCGGCGTCCGGCATGGTCGGCTTCCTGCAGATGGGGCTTGGCGCGATCAGCAGCTACATCGCGGGACAGGTGACAACAACCTCGCCCTTGCCAATGGCGATCATCATGTTCACCCTGACCGTGGCGGGCTGGAGTGCAATGGTCTGGGGCAAGCGGGGTGGTGCTATTCCGCAGCAACCAGCGTGATCGGCTGCGAGGGAACGGGCAATGGATGTCCCGCCGCCTTTGCCGAAGCAAGCCATGCCGCCACCGCCACTTCCAGCTCGGTCACAGCAGACTCTGGCGACGGACCAAAAGCCGAGCAGGACTTCAGATCAGGCGCATCGGCGATCCAGACCTGATCATCCTCAGACCAGAAAACCAGAATGGGATATCGCGGAGTCATGGGGTCTCAATCTTCAAGGCGAATTCCATGATAATAGCACGGAATTGCCGCAGCTGATAGCGCTTCACGGCCTTTCCGACGGGCTGGATATTCAATGGGCGCGAAACAGCTTTATGGATGTAAATGTGGTGACTGCCAGAAATACGGTCAAGGACGAAGCCAAACTGACGTGCCACGGCATCGAAATCACGAAACGAAACATCGCCTTCTGCGGAGAGAACCCGCTCCGCCGCTTTTCGTGCCTGTGACATTCATCCAGCCTTTCAATCGCCCTACCCCACCAGAGCCAGCCATTCATCCTCGCTGATCACGCGGATGCCCAGTTCGTTGGCTGTCACCAGCTTGGAACCGGCACCCGGCCCTGCCACCACCAGATCGGTCTTTTTCGAGACGGAGCCTGAGACCTTGGCCCCCAGCCGCTCGGCCATGGCCTTGGCCTCATCGCGGGTCATCTTTTCGAGGCTGCCGGTGAAGACGATGGTTTGGCCTGCCACGGCTGTATCCGCCTTCGGCTTCTCCGCCTCCTGGATCGCCAGCGCACCGACAAGGCGATCAACGACCGCGCGGTTGTGCGGTTCCGCGAAATAACGAGCGACGGCGTCGATCACGGTATCGCCAACCTGATCAATGGCGTCCATCTCGGTGCGCGCGTCGCCATCGCCCGCCGCCACCTTGAGGGCGGCGGCTGCGAACAGCGGCCAGGTACCATAGGCCCGCGCCATCACCTTCGCCGTCGTTTCGCCCACATGGCGAATGCCGAGCGCAAAGATGAAGCGGTCGAGCGCGATGGTCCGGCGCTGGTTGATCGCATCGAAGAGGTTGCGCACCGAGGTTTCGCCGAAGCCCTCCTTGTTCTTCAACTTCTTGATCGGCTCGGCGCCATCCCGCGCTTCCAGCGTGAAGATATCCGCCGGGGTCTTCACCGACAGATCAGGATCGTTGAAGAAGAACTCGATCTGCTTCTCGCCCAAACCCTCGATATCGAAGGCACGGCGAGAGACGAAATGCTTGAGATGCTCCATCTGCTGGAAAGGACAGGCGAACTCGCCCGAGCAGCGGCGCACCTTGCCTTCCTCGCCAGCCGCCGTCTCCTCCTTCACGAGCGGTGTCTTCAGCTCGCAGTTGCACAGATGCGGGAAGACAAAAGGAGACGCGTCAGGCCCGCGTTTCTCGATGACAGGCGCATCGACACGCGGGATGACGTCGCCAGCGCGATGGACGCTGACGGTATCGCCGATCCTGATGTCCTTTTCTGCGATGAACTCGGCGTTGTGCAGCGTCGCG
>JANNFV010000415.1:0-2000 GCA_031380285.1 Hyphomicrobiales bacterium
GTGAGCACGGTGGTCTTGCCCGCGCCCGCGTTGGCGCTGACCCAGACGGAATTGCGCGGATCGGCGGCTTTCAGCTGTTCGGGCGAGGCTGCGGGCATTTAACTTTCTTTCCTTCTCCCCTTGCGGGAGAAGGTGGCCTTCGCGTGAGCGAAGGTCGGATGAGGGGTCGCACAGGTCTGAGAGGTCTGCGCGACCCCTCAACCGTCAGGCTCCGCCTGCCACCTTCTCCCGCAAGGGGAGAAGGAAGAGAGTAGCGGCACTTGTCCTGACCGATATCCTTCCCTAACAACCACGCAAGCCTTTAGCCAAGTGATTGACCACCATGTCCAAGCCAAAATTGACCGAAGCGCGCCGCCCGCGCGGCCTTGAGGACCGGGGTCCTGCCGCGATCAATGCCACGCGCGCCATGCTGGAGACGATCCGGCAGGTGTACGAGCGCTACGGTTTCGAGCCGGTGGAGACGCCGCTGTTCGAATATACCGAGGCTTTGGGCAAGTTCCTGCCGGATCAGGACAGGCCCAATGCGGGCGTGTTCTCGTTCCAGGACGACGACGAGCAATGGCTCTCGCTGCGCTATGACCTGACCGCGCCGCTGGCGCGCTATGTGGCGGAGAATTTCGATAAATTGCCCAAGCCCTACCGTTCGTATCGGGTCGGCCCGGTGTTCCGCAACGAGAAGCCGGGGCCGGGGCGGTTCCGGCAGTTCATGCAGTTCGATGCCGACACGGTGGGGGCGAGCAGCGTGGCGGCGGACGCCGAGAACTGCATGATGTTCGCCGATGCGATGGAGGCTTTGGGGCTTTATGAAGACCAGCCGGACGGCACTCGGAAGCGCTTCTATGTGGTGAAGGTGAACAACCGCAAGGTGCTGGACGGGGTGATGGAGGCGATTGGCATCGGCGGGCCGGAGCACGCGGCGACGCGGCTGACGGTGCTGCGGGCCATCGACAAGATGGACAAGTTTCCGGTGGAGGAGATCAGGAAGCTGCTTACGGTTGGTCGCAAAGATGAGAGCGGGGATTTCACAAAAGGGGCTGGCTTAGATGACGACCAAGTCGAAGCGATATTTGCGTTTATTGAGAGGGATGTAGAGTTTCAAAATCAGGCCGAATTTATGAGTCGTGGGTCACCAAGTGGCGAGCAAGCATTTCACGTTGTTGATGAGAAAATTCCTTTCGCCGCGCACTCAAATCGGCGGTTGATGGATGCCCTCCACAATCGCGACGTCGAGGAAGGCAATCTTGCGCTAGCGGCGATCAATCAACTCGTCCGTGCCTCCGGCTACGGCCCCGACCGCATCCGTATCGACCCCTCCGTTGTGCGTGGTCTCGAATATTACACCGGCCCGGTCTACGAGGTCGAACTCACCTTCGATGTCCCCGGTGACGACGGCAAGCCCGTGCGCTTCGGTTCTGTCGGCGGCGGCGGGCGCTATGATGGGCTGATCGGCCGCTTCCGCGCGGAGGATGTTCCGGCCACCGGCATTTCCATCGGCGTGTCGCGGTTGCAGGCTGCCCTGACGCATCTGGGCAAGCTCACGAGCACACCGCCGGAAGGCCCGGTGGTGGTGACCGTGATGGATAAGGCGCGGATCGCGGAATACCAGCAGATGGTCAGCGAGTTGCGCAATGCGGGCATAAAAACCGAACTCTACCTCGGCGATGCCTCCAGCTTCGGCCCGCAGCTGAAATACTGCGACCGCAGGAACAGCCCGCTCGCCATCATCCAGGGCGGCGATGAACTGGCCCGGGGCGAGGTGCAGATCAAGGACCTCAAGAAGGGCGCAGCCCTTGCCGCCAGCGCCAAGACGATCACCGACCGCGACGAGTTCCAGCGCCTGCGGGCGGAAGCGCAATATGCGGTGCCGCGGGAGGGGCTGGTGGATGCGGTGCGGAAGGCTTTGAAAGGCTGATCCTCATCCCTCCCCCTTGTGGGGTGGGTGGCCCGAAGCGCAGCGCCGGGTCGGGAGGGGGTCGCGCTGTTCTATCCGGAGGGGCCGG
>JANNFV010000466.1:0-7627 GCA_031380285.1 Hyphomicrobiales bacterium
GAAGCGGCAGGACTGCTTGCCGCCTCGCTTGGTCTGTCGCATCTCGCGGGTGAGGATGACCACGCGATGATCGCCCATGCATCGGTGATCTATGACGGGCTGTTTGCCTGGGCAGCCCATGCCGGGGCAGAAACGCACAACTGGCCTCCCAAGGCTTGAGCATGTCCTCTCCCTCTCAGCCTCTCGACACCCAATTGACACCCCCCAGTCTCGGTGAACTCACCCGCGCCTTCTTCCAGATCGGCATGATGCACACCTTGGCGGTCGATGAGCGCCAATGGCTCGATGATGGCCGCTTCGCCCGCGCCCTCAACCTCTGCATGCTGCTGCCCGGCCCGGAGGCGCAGCAGCTCGCGACGTATATCGGCTGGCACCTCCACGGCATCCGAGGCGGGCTTGTCGCGGGCATTCTCTTTGTGCTGCCCGGCGCGATCCTGATGCTGGCCTTGAGCCTGCTCTATGTGCTGGGGACCGGCATCGGCCTGATCGACGGGCTGTTCTTCGGCATCAAGGCCGCAGTCTTGGCAATCGTGGCGCAGGCCGTGATCAAGCTCTCGAAACGCGCGCTCAAGACCAAGGCTTTCGTCGGGCTTGGGGTGGCGGCTTTTGCTGCTTTCGCCTTCGTCAACGTGCCCTTCCCCATCGTGATCATCGCAGCGGCACTCACCGGCATCGGCTTGACGCGCCACATGTCTGCGGACGAACCGTTGCCCGCCGCATCAAGCGTCTCGTCCGCCGAGAAATGGCGATCCACCGGGAAGGCCGTGGCGGGCGGTCTGGCGGCGTGGTGGTTGCCGGTTGGGGTGGCCGCGCTGGTGCTCGGTGTGGACCATGTCGTGGTGCAACTGGCATTGTTCTTCTCGAAGCTCGCCGTGCTTTCCTTCGGCGGGGCCTATGCACTGCTGGCCTGGCTGGCGGATGAGGCGGTTGTGCGGGGCTGGGTGACCACGCGGGAAATGATCGCGGGTTTAGGGCTGGCCGAAACGACGCCCGGGCCAACCATTCTGGTGACGCAGTTTGTAGGGTTCATCGGCGGATGGAAGGCGCAAGGCGGGTCTTCCCCTGTGCTATCCGCCATTTTGGCCGCCCTGCTCACGACATGGGTGACCTTCGCACCGTCCTTCCTGTGGATCTTCGCGGGGGCACCCTGGCTGGATGACCTGCTGCGCAACCGGACGCTGGCCGGGGCGCTTCAGGGCATCACGGCGGCGGTCGTCGGTGCGATCTCGTGGCTGGCCTTCTGGTTCGCGCTGAACACGGTTTTCCGCAACGCGGCGTTTATCGATCTTGGCCCGGTTCGCCTGCCAAGGGTTTCGCTGGAGGACTTGGATCCGGCGGCGTTGGCCCTGGCCATCCTGGCAATCGGGCTGACGTTCGTCTTCAAGCGCTCGATGCTGCAGGTCATCGCGATCTGCGCAGGCCTGGGCGTGATCTGGAAGCTTTCGGGGCTGGGGTAGGGTGCGATGTGCCGAAATAGCCCCCTAGATAGGAAATTAATCTTCAGCTGTGGCAGATGCTAGTAGCAGTTTCTGATATTTGGCAAGACGTTCGAAATGCGCCTCCATTGCGCCTGCGATCTGTGCACTGTTTTTGACCGCAACAAAATGGCCAACAATGGACGCATATTGGCCCGCTTGCCTTGGTAGGCGCTGTGCAGGATCTCTCCGATCAGCAATGACCTAATCGGACAAAACCTGAATGATCTGGGATGGTTCTGGCAACGCTTCCAAGGTGGAATTCTTCCTTGGGGAGGACCCATTGAACAGTTTTGACCGAGCATGAAAATGCTGAAACAACCGCGATTCAAGATCGTTGATTTCTGATTTCGCGTCGAGTGGGAAGGCCCAAATCCAGGCGATCTCCCAAACATCGACCTGCCGGTTCGCAATGATATCGGAACGTGCTGATGTCATATGGCGCTGCACACGAGCCCTGATTCCATCAACAGACTGCCCAACGTAGATCGGCACATTGTCGAGATCGCAGAGCACATAAACGCCAATTTTGGTGGTCAATTGAGCAAGCGCCTTTCGTCGGAAAGAAAAATCAATCGGCATTTACATCGATACCTTCCGGTTTTTCCGGGTCTTGCTTGCCTTCGTAAGGAGCGGTGCCAGAAGTGTCTCTGCCAGAAATCGTACTGCCGGGACGGCCACGCCGTCGCCGCACAGATGATAGGCCTGATTGTAGTTTACCGGGAGCACATAGCTGTCTGGGAGCCCCATTAGCCTTGCAGCTTCGCGGGGGCTCAGCAATCGGGTCCGACTAATCCCTCTTTCGATCACGATCACACTTTGACGGGATGACCCGCCTCCTGGCGTCCGCAAGCATCCGGAGATATCATCAAATCGCACTTCAGCACGCTGTACGCCATCTCGTGTCCGGCGATAGATGCCGCCAACAACCGGCGCTTCCAGAATGGAGCTGGCTCTCTCCGCGATGGTCACCTTGCGCCGATTAAGAGGCGTCATCATGGACAGAAGCCGTACGGTCTCTTCTTTGGTATGCCAACGAACACTGGTTGGTTCACGCTCGATCAAATCGACAAACTTCGTGTTCCGTTTGGGCGGCTGCGGCAAGTTCCACCAAATCCAACGCTCCTTCGCTTGATCAGACAAATCCTTGTGTGCGTTGTGCAAGGCATCGGGATGCCAGGGCTGGGTCGGATCGCCCGTAAGAATTTCAGGGATTATCACGCTGTCATCAACGGCGAGGATGAACAGCCTTGGGCGTGACTGCGGCACGAAGTGGACGGCATCAATCACTGCAGCACCGACGCGGTATCCTGCATTCGTCAGGGCAGTCACCAGAACCCTAAAGTCCGAGCCTCTGTTTGACGTCAAAAGTCCAGAAACATTCTCAAGGGCAATGATACTCGGTGCTCTGGTCTCTTTCTTCAGCGCCAGCATTAACTTCCAGAACGACCAGAAAACACCTGATCTGGAACCTTCAAGGCCACGATACGTGCCAGCCAAAGACAAATCCTGACAAGGAAACGAGGCCCAGGCAAGGTCAGCGCATCCAGACAAATCGGAAGTCTTAACACTGGCCACGTCACCAATCTGAAGATGATTGCTTCCCCAGTTTGTAGCGTAGCATTCGGCCTTCTTGTGATCAAAATCGTTCGCGAATAGGCAAGTCCAATCTAAACCCAGCCCGGCTCTCGCCATGCCGCCACCCGCAAAGAATTCATAAAAGGATGGCATCAAGCGGACCCGTGAATCACATCAACATAGTATGTGTTAACATAAATCAAAAAAGAGAACAATAGATGAACATTTAGCAATTCACAGCCACTAAATTCACCCGTCCATCTTCAGCGCCGCGATGAACGCTTCCTGCGGAATCTCCACGCGTCCGAACTGACGCATACGCTTCTTGCCCTTTTTCTGCTTGTCCAGCAGCTTGCGCTTGCGGGAAGCATCACCGCCGTAACACTTGGCCGTCACGTCCTTACGCATGGCCCGCACGGTCTCGCGCGCGATGATCTTGCCGCCGATGGCAGCCTGGATCGGGATGACGAACAGATGGGGCGGGATCAGCTCCTTCATCTTCTCGCACATGCTGCGCCCGCGTGCCTCGGCCCGTGTGCTGTGGACCAGCATGGACAGCGCATCCACCGGCTCGCCGTTGACCAGCATGTTAAGCTTCACCAGATCACCCACGCGGTAGCCCGTGATGGCATAGTCGAATGAGGCATAGCCCTTGGACACGGATTTCAGCCGATCATAAAAGTCGAAGACCACCTCGTTCAGCGGCAGATCATACACCACCTTGGCGCGGCTGCCGATATAGCCGAGGTCGACCTGCTCTCCACGGCGATCCTGGCACAGCTTGATGACCGCACCCAGATGCTCGTCTGGCGTGAGGATCGTGGCGCGAATCCACGGCTCGTCGATGGTGAGGATCTGCATCACGTCGGGCATGTCGGCGGGGTTGTGCATGTCGATATGCGAGCCATCGCGGAGCGCCAGCTTGTAGACGACGGAGGGGGCGGTGGCGATGAGATCGAGGTCGAACTCGCGACTCAGCCTTTCCTGAATGATTTCAAGGTGCAAGAGCCCCAGAAAGCCGCAGCGGAAGCCGAAACCGAGCGCCGCCGATGTCTCCATCTCGTAGCTGAAGGAGGCATCGTTGAGGCGCAGCTTGCCGACGGCGGCACGCAGATCCTCAAAGTCAGCGGCATCCACCGGGAACATGCCGCAGAACACCACGGGCTGCGCGGGCTTGAAGCCGGGCAGCGCTTCCGCCGTGGGGCGACGCTCGTCGGTGATCGTATCGCCCACGCGGGTGTCCGCCACCTCCTTGATCGAGGCCGTGATCACGCCCACCTCGCCGGGACCAAGCTGGTCCACCGGGATGAGCTTGGGCGTGAGATAACCCACCCGCTCGATGTCGTAGGTGGCCTTGGCGCTCATCATGCGCACACGCATGCCCTTTTTCAGCACGCCGTCGATGATGCGCACGAGCACCACGACGCCCAGATAATTGTCGTACCAGCTGTCCACCAGCATGGCCTTCAGCGGCGCATCAGGATCGCCCGTTGGCGCGGGCAGGCGCGTGACGATAGCCTCCAGGACCGCCTCGATGTTGAGGCCGGTCTTGGCCGAAATGGGCACGGCATCCGATGCATCGAGGCCGATCACATCCTCGATCTGCTGCTTGATGCGCTCCGGCTCGGCGGCGGGCAGATCCACCTTGTTGAGGATGGGCACGATCTCATGGTTGGCATCCAGCGCGTGATAGACATTGGCGAGCGTCTGGGCTTCCACGCCTTGCGACGCATCAACCACCAGCAGCGAACCTTCGCAGGCGGCCAGCGAGCGAGACACTTCATAGGCGAAATCGACATGGCCCGGCGTGTCCATCAGGTTCAACTGATAGGTCTTGCCGTCATGCGCCGTATAGTTCAGCCGTACGGTCTGGGCCTTGATGGTGATGCCGCGTTCGCGCTCGATATCCATGGAATCGAGCACCTGCTCCGTCATCTCGCGCGCCGTGAGGCCGCCGGTGAACTGGATCAGCCGGTCGGCCAGCGTGGATTTTCCATGGTCGATATGGGCGACGATGGAAAAGTTGCGGATGTTTTCAATCAACTGCTTGGTCATGGCGCGGGAGATAGCAGTGCGGGCGTGATCCGTCGAGGGTGGCCTGTGTCGCGGTACTGTCGGGATTTCCGCCTTTGGACGCATTGAGAAGCAGCCAACGCTGCTTTATGAAACGCTATCGCAGCAGGCAGCCATGGTCCTCGACGCACTCACCATCCCCATCATCCAGGGCCCGATGCTTGGCGTGAGCAGCGAGGCACTGGTGCTGGCCGTCTCGAATGTAGGTGGCCTTGGCTCGCTCGCGGCGTCGTCTCTGGCACCAGCCGCGCTTGGGCAGGCCGTCGCCACCATCCGCGCCGGAACGGACCGGCCCTTCCTGATCAATCTCTTCATTCAGGCTCCGGCCAATCCGGACAGGGCGCAAGTCAGTGCGGCAATGGAGCGGCTGCAGCCGTGGCGGGCCAAATTCGGCCTTCCCGCCCAATCCATTCCCAATCATTGGGCCGAAGCCTTCGAGCCCCAATTTGCGGCGCTGGTGGAGGCCGCACCCCCGGCAGCGTCCTTCACCTTCGGCATTCTCGCGCAGGAGCAGGTGGCGGCGCTGAAGGCACGCGGAACCTGGGTCATGGGCACAGCCACGACGGCGGCAGAGGCCAGGGCCTGGGCCGAAGTCGGCGCAGATGCAGTCTGCGCCCAGGGTTTCGAGGCTGGCGGTCATCGCGGCACGTTCCTGAAGGACGTCAGCGAGAGCCAGATCGGCACGCTGTCGCTGGTCAGCACCATCCGCGAGGCTGTGGATATTCCTGTGATCGCAGCGGGTGGAATCACCGATGGCAAGGCTATCGCGGCAGTGCTCGCCATGGGTGCGGCGGCAGCACAGGTCGGCACGGCCTATCTGCTGGCAGACGAGGCGACCACGAGTGCGCCATGGCGCAAGGCCATCGCGACCGTGGATGACGATGCCACCCGGTTGACGCGGGCTTTCTCCGGTCGCCACGCCCGCGGCATCGAAAACGCCTTCATGCGGGAGATGCAGGTGGTGGAGGCCGACATCCCGGCCTATCCCATCCAGAACGCGCTGACCCAGGAACTGCGAGCCGCCGCGGCCAAGGCAGGCTCCGCTGAGGAACTGTCGCTGTGGGCGGGGCAAAGCGTCAGGCTGGCGCGTTCCGGCTCCGCCACAGAGATCACCGAGACGCTCTGGCGCGAGGCACAAGTCGCCTTGCGCAGCACAACAGCGCGCTGGCTTTGATGCCGCACCGCCCCATATCACCAGCAATCAAGAGGAAACGAACATGATCAACTACGGGCATTTCATTGGCGGCAAGCATGTGCCGGGAACCTCGGGCCGCACAGCCGATGTCTGGCAGCCCATGGATGGCAGCTTGCGCGGCAAGGTCGCGCTGGCCTCCAGGGCCGAGATGACTGCCGCCGTCGCCAACGCCAAGGCAGCGCAACCGGCGTGGGCCGCGACCAACCCGCAGCGCCGCGCCCGCGTGCTGATGAAGTTCCTCGACCTCGTGGCCAGGCACAATGACGAACTCGCCGATATCCTGGCACGCGAGCATGGCAAGACGATCCCTGATGCCAAGGGCGATATTCAGCGCGGCGTCGAGGTGATCGAGGTGTGCCTTGGCGCTCCCCACATGCTGAAAGGCGAGTTCAGCGACGGCGCGGGGCCGGGCATCGATCTCTACTCGATGCGCCAGCCGCTGGGTGTCGTGGCCGGCATCACGCCGTTCAACTTCCCGGCCATGATCCCGCTGTGGAAAATGGGTCCGGCCATCGCCTGCGGCAATGCCTTCATCCTCAAGCCGTCGGAGCGTGACCCCGGCGTGCCGATGCGCCTCGCCGAACTGATGATCGAGGCAGGTCTGCCGCCGGGCATCCTCAATGTCGTCAACGGCGACAAGGAAAGCGTGGACGCCATCATCGACGATCCCGACATCATGGCCATCGGCTTCGTCGGATCCACGCCCATCGGCGAATACATCTATGGCCGCGGCTGCGCCAACGGCAAGCGCGTGCAGGCTTTCGGTGGTGCGAAGAACCACATGATCATCATGCCGGACGCCGACATGGATCAGGCCGTCGATGCGCTGATCGGCGCGGGCTACGGTGCGGCTGGCGAGCGCTGCATGGCGATCTCGGTGGCGGTGCCGGTGGGCCAGGCCACGGCGGATGAACTGGTGAAGCGGCTGATCCCGCGCGTTGAAAGCCTCAAGGTCGGCCCCTCCACGGATGCCTCGGCGGATTTCGGCCCGCTGGTAACGAAGGCGCATCTGGAAAAGGTGAAGGGTTATGTCGACCTGGGCGTCAAGGAAGGGGCGACGCTGGCAGTGGATGGCCGTGGCTTCTCCATGCAGGGCTACGAGAACGGCTTCTACATGGGGGGCTGCCTGTTCGACAACGTGACGACGGACATGCGCATCTACAAGGAGGAGATGTTCGGGCCTGTTCTCTCCAGCGTCCGCGCCCCGGATTACACCGCGGCACTGAAGATGACCAATGACCACGAATACGGCAACGGCACTGCCATCTTCACGCGCGACGGCGATGCCGCGCGGCATTTCGCGGCC
>JANNFV010000475.1:0-3198 GCA_031380285.1 Hyphomicrobiales bacterium
GATCCGCTTGTTCCAGCCGCGTGCGTGCAGATTCGTCCAGCCCCGATTCCATCAGCAGGAGGCCGACATTGCCGCGGATGGCGAGCAGCAGGTTGTTGAAGTCATGAGCCACCCCGGCCGCAAGCGCGCCAAGCGTCTGAAGCTTCTGTGCCTCGAACAACTGGTTCTGAATGTTCACGAGTGTATCACCCGCAGCATCGCCGCCGGTCAGCGCCCCGCCGATCCTGGCGTAGACCGCCGCCGAACCGACATAGCTCACGGTGTTGTTCCCAGCGCCGCCGTCGAGGCTGTCGCCGCCCGCGCCGCCGATCAGAGTATCGTCACCCGTGCTGCCGGTAATGGTGTTCGCGCCATCGTTGCCGGTGAGGCTCTGGCCGGTACCAGCCATGCCGGTCAGGTTCTCCAGGTTCGCGCCCAGCGTGTAGCTGGTGCTGGTCGTGTTGACGACATCGGTGCCTTGATTGGCCGACTCGACGATCACATCACCAGCGACATCCGTGAAGTACACATCGTCACCATCACCGCCAGTCAAGGTATCGGTGCCCGTGCCGCCATCCAGCGTGTCGTTGCGGAAGAGGCCGACATTGGCGGTGATCGTGTTTGCCAGATTGTTGCCCGTGAGGGTCTGGGCGGTGCCAGCCAAACCGACCAGCTTTTCGATGTTGGCCGTCAGCGTATAGCTGGCGAGTGCAGTCTGCACGGTGTCGATGCCCGAAGCATCGGTGATCGTATCGCCTGCGTTGTCGACAGTGTAGGTGTCATCATCGGCACCGCCATCCATGGAATCCGCGCCTGTGCCGCCGCTGAGCGAATCGTTGCCTGCGCCGCCACTCAGTGTATCCGCCCCCGTTCCGCCTCCGATAATGTTGTCACCGGCGTTGCCGGTCAGGCTCTGACCAGTGCCAACCTGTCCGATCAGATTCTCCAGGCCAGCGCCAAGCGTGTAACTCGCCAAGGATGTATAGACCCGGTCAATTCCCGATACATCGGTGATCACGACGCCCGCATTGTCGATGGTATAGAAGTCGTTGCCCGCGCCGCCATCGAGGCTGTCTGCGCCTCCACCACCGTCCAGCGTGTCACTGCCTGTTCCGCCGGTGATCGTGTTCGCACTGCTGTTGCCCGTCAGGGCCTGCCCCGTATTGACAATGCCGGTCAAGTTCTCCAGCCCAGCGCCCAGCGTGTATGTCGCGAGCGACGTCCGCACTGTGTCCGTGCCCGAGGCATCGGTGATCGTGTCCCCCGCATTGTCGATGACATAGGTGTCATTGCCCGCCCCGCCGTTGAGGCTATCGGCACCCGCGCCGCCGTCCAGCGTGTCATTGCCGTTGTTGCCGATGATCGTGTCGTTGCTGGCAAGGCCGCTGATCGAATCATTGCCGTCGCCGCCGTAGAGCGTGTCAGACAGGGGCGTGCCGCTGAAATTCAGATCAGGGATGTTGGCCGAGGTCAGCGCATAGGTCGCGCTGCCGACCTGCTGGCCCAGAGTGACTGTTGTGCCGCCAAAGCTTCCCGTGTCGATGATGGTCCGGCCCCTGAGGTCGGGCAGGGCGAAGTTGGTCGTGCCGTTACCGCCGTAGGTGGTGCCCAGCAGCGCAAACAACGCCTGGTTCTGGTTGATCGGCAGCAGCTGGCCCTCGCACCGCGCATAGCCGTTCGGCACGACATTGGCTGCCGTCAGCAGGATTTCGCCGATGAACGGGTCGCCTTGGCCACCGGCGGCGGGCGGCTCGTCGGCCGGGGTATTGCCACTCTGCGACGGGAAGATGCCCTGGAGAGCGATCAGATAGTTCAGGGCAATCGATGGCTGGTAGTTGCTGATGGCCTGTCCGCCGCCACCCATGTTCGTCGGCATGTTGGCAGTCGTGATGATGTCTGTCTCTCCACCGAACGTCTGCCCGAAGGTGAAGCCGTTGCCCTGGCCCACCACCACGCGCCCGCGCAAATCGGGCAGCGCGAATGTGTTCTGTCCATCGCCGCCATAGGTGGTGCCGATGAGCTGGAAGAGGGTCTCATTTTCAGAGATGGACAGCAGCTGCCCCTCCATGAGCATATACCCCGATGGCGCAAAATTGCCCGCGAACGTGATGACTGTGCCGATGGCGGCGGGGATGCTGCCGCCGCCGCCGTCTGTCGGAAACACGCCATAGAGGGCGATCGCATAGTTGATCGCCGTCGTCGCCTGCACATCGTTGACGGACTGGCTGCTCCCGCCCGCGTTCGCCGGCAATTGCGCCTGGGTCAGTGTCACGGCGCTCTGGCCAAACTGCTCGGCCAGATCACGCAGGCTGAGTCCTGGGCCCTGTCCTGGCCCGGCAATCACGTTGGCCTGCAGGTTGGGCAGGGCGAAATTCGACTGGCCATTGCCGCCATAGTTGGTGCCCAGCAGCGAGAACAGTGCCGTGTTCTGGGCAATGGGGATGAGCTGTCCGCTGACATCCAATGCGCCGCGGGGAGCAAAATTGGCCGCCGTCGTCTGGATGGTGGCGATGAATTCATCGCTTCCCGGGTTCGGGGCGTCGTTGCCATTCCTTGGGGGATAGATGCCCTGCGTGGAGATGTACTGCGTGAGCCCGAGGCCCGGCTGCATCGTGTTGATCGTTGTCGCCATGGTAATCTCCTTGTCGCGAGGAACAGATGCCCGTGCGCGCAATCCGGTTGTTGTCGTCTCGGACAGGAACGTGTTGGCGCGGCTGCGAAAAGGGCGGGCAACATCGCTGTCGCCGCCAAGCGCAGCCTGCCAGGAGTGGTCCTGACCGCAACGTGTTTTGCTCCTCGCGGAGCAAGAATTTTCTGGTTAAATTTTTCTTAACTGCAACCCTAGGTGCAACGCCGGATCGCGCAAGGAAAGCCGGATGACATGGTTAATGCGGGTGGCAGCGCCCCACGCGCCAACGCAAAAGGCGGCCCTGAGGCCGCCTTCGCTTTGGTTTGGTCTGTCGTGGTCGGTATGCTCACCCAAACGTGAAATCCGCCGCCGTCAGCCCGCCCGCCAGCGTGCCGAGGAACCAGATGTTGGTCTCGTTGGCTGTCGCCAGACCCAGGGTGAGCACGCAGCCTGCCGCCGTGTTCTGCAGCAGGTTGCCGCCGATCACCGTGCCCAAGGCCGCGTTCAGCGCCTGGTAGCCCGCGAAGCTCGTCAGCGTGCTCCCCGAGATAGCGACGCTGTCGTTGGTGCCGCCCGCCTCGAAGTAGAGC
>JANNFV010000523.1:0-6351 GCA_031380285.1 Hyphomicrobiales bacterium
GCTCCGAACTGGGGATCGTCACGCGGGGGCGCCCGACGCGGGGCGACACGGCGACCATGGCGCTGGAAGCGGCGCAGCAGCGCATCGACGACGTCATCGGCTGCCTGGAGCAACCCTTGCACCATGCCTCGGGCGCTTCCACGGCGGATGCGGCACTGGCCGCCAAAGGCATCTCGAACACGGGCGAGGAGCGCTATATCGCCATGGTCGAGCGGGCGAAGGAATACATCCGCGCTGGCGATATCTTCCAGGTCGTGCTGGCGCAGCGCTTTTCTTCCGCTTTCGCGCTGGATGGCTTTTCGCTCTATCGGTCGCTGCGGCGCATCAACCCCTCGCCCTATCTCTGCTATCTGAGTTTCGGCAGCTTCGAGATCGTCTGCTCCAGCCCGGAAATCCTGGTGAAACTGCGCGACGGCAAGGTCACCATCCGCCCCATCGCCGGCACGCGCCCGCGCGGTGCGGACAGCGTCGAGGATATCCGCCTGGGCGAGGAACTGCTGGCGGACGAGAAGGAGCGGGCCGAGCACCTGATGCTGCTTGATCTGGGCCGCAACGATGTCGGCCGCGTCTCGACGATTGGCAGCGTGCGCGTCACCGACAGCTTCTTTCTCGAACGCTACAGCCACGTCATGCACATCGTCTCGAATGTCGAGGGAGCTGTTCGCCCCGGATGCGACGCGCTGGATGCACTGACGGCAGGCTTTCCGGCAGGCACGGTGTCCGGCGCACCCAAGGTCCGCGCCATGGAGATCATCGACGAACTGGAGGTCAGCCGTCGCGGCATCTATGCGGGCTGCATCGGCTATTTCGGGGCCGATGGCTCGATGGACACCTGCATCGTGCTGCGCACCGCCATCGTCAAGGATGGCCAGATGCATGTGATGGCAGGCGCAGGCGTGGTCTATGATTCCAATCCGCTCTCCGAGTTTCAGGAATGCATCAACAAGTCGCAGGCGCTGTTCCGCGCAGCGGAAGAAGCGGTGCGCTTCGCGTCAAAGGCAAAGCGGGGGCAGTAAACGACGGCGTCACACCCCCCACGGCACCACGCCGCGCGGCAACCGTTCGCCCAATCGGTCGATGGCCACCATCACCACCGCCACGATCAGCATGGTGAGGGCTGCCAGCGCCGAGGCTTCCGCTGTCAGTCCCGCCTCCTCCAGGCTGAACAGGATCACGCCCAGCGTGCGCGTGCCAGCGGCCCACAGCAGCGCCGACACCGTCAATTCGTTGAACGCTGAGAGGAATACGAACAGCGCACCGGCCAGCATGGCGGGCAAAAGTGCTGGCAGCAGCACGTGGCGCAAGCGCTCGGAAAAGCTTGCGCCACACAAGGCCGCCGCCTCCTCCACGGATTGGTCGAGTTGCGTCAAGGCAGCAATGGTCGGCTTGGTCGCCATCGACAGGAACCGCGCGAGATAGGCGAAGATGATGATCCACGGCGTGGCATACAGACTGATGCCGATGATCGGCAGCGGCTTCAGGAATAGCAGGATAGCAGCGATGGCAATGACGATGCCGGGCAGCGCGAAAGGCAACTCGATCAGGAACAGCAACACAGCCCGGCTGCGCCCGGCGATGCGGACGATGGCATAGCTCACCGGCATGGCGAGCACGGCCAGCAGCAGTGCTGCGCCACCCGCGAAGAGGAAGGAATTGCGAAATGCCTCCGCTGTTGACGCCTGACGGAACAGCACTTCGCCGAAAGCACGGAAGGTCAGCGTCTCCAACGTCAGCGCCATGCCATAGGCGGGCACCAGCGCTGTTGCCACCAGCGACAGGAACGGCAGCACGAGCGTCAGCACAACCAGGCCCAGCGCCGTGATCTCGGCGGGCCAACGCCAGCGGCCCAAGCGCCAATAGGGACGCAACGCGCTGTCATCATCCAGCCGCGTCGAGCGCCCCGCCAGAATGCGCAAGGCGCACAGGATGGCAATGCCCGCAAGCAGGGCCAGCAGGATCGACAGGCTGGCAACATCACTGATCACGCCAGGACCAAAGCTCGAGAGCTGGCGGTAGATCAGCGTGGGCAGCGTGACATAGTTGACCGGCAGGCCGAGCAGCGCAGGAATGCCGAAATTGCCCAGGGCCGCCACAAAAGCCAGCATCGCCGCCGCACCTGCATGGACCGCAAGGCAGGGCAGCACGACACGCCAGGTGATTACCCCCGCCGTCGCGCCATCCACTTCCGCGGCTTCGATCAAGCTGTGCGGCAGTGTCTTGAGACCAGCGAGCAGCGTCAGCATCACGAGGGGCGCGTGGTGCAGGCCCAGCACCAGCACGACGCCGCCACGCCCCAGCAACGGGTTGGGCGAACCCGGTGCAGGCGCCATGCCGATCAGCTTCAGCAGGGGTGAGGCCGGTCCCGCCAAAGTCTTGAAAGCCAACGCCGCAACCTGGGGCGCGATCAGCATCCCCATTGTCATCAGCAGGGCGAACAGCCGCTTGCCGCGCATATCGCTGACGCCCACCAGCATGGCGCAGAACCCGCCGATCACCACGGCGATGACGGCGGAAAGGCCAGCACTTTCAAGGCTGTTCCACGTCGCCCTCAGGGCCGTGGGGCGGGAGAGCTCCGCCAGCACAGGCGCTGCGTCGAAGCTGCCAGAGGCCCAGAACGAGGTTCGAAAAAGGGCAATTGCGGGCAGCAAGGCGAGGACGCCCAGCAGCGCCACCGTGACCCAGAACGCGCTATGGCCTTCCCGCTCGATCAGTGAGCGGTCGGACGCCGCGAAGGAAAACTGCACGCCGCCAGGCTTTACTGGCCGAAGATATCGGAGAAGGTCTTGCGATAGGTCACTTCACTGCTCAGGGCCTTCTTGGCATCGAAGGGCAGCAGCTTGATCGTCTGGCGATCCGGGAATCCGGCGGGAACCGCCACATCGGGATGCGCGGCGAGATAGCCCTGCTTCAGCGCCAGTTCCTGCCCTTCCCGCGACAGCAGGAAATCGACGAACGCCTTGGCGGCCTCGGGGTTTTTCGTGGTCGAGAGAATGGCGACGGGCTCGCTCACGGCGGAAACGCCCTCCTTCGGAAACACAAAGGCCACGGGCGCACCCTTGGCTTTCTCCCGGATCGGCATGAAATCGACGATCATGCCGTAGAGCTTCTCGCCACCCGCGACCTGGCGCAGCACATCGCCATTGGCACCGCCCGCAATCGCGTCATTGGCTTTCAGCGCCTTGTAGAAGTCCCAGCCGCCCGGCAGCGAGCCGCTCAACGTGGCGGCATGGATCAGGGCGGCACCCGAACTCAGCGGGCTGGGCATCACGATCTTGCCCTTCGCCTCGGGCCGGGCCAGATCGAGCCAGCTCTCCGGCTTGAGCGGCGCGGCGGTGTTGTAGATGATCCCTGTCGTGATCAACTTGGTGGAAAACCAGAACTTCTCGGGATCGTGGATGCCCGGCGCATAAGCGGAAATGTTTGCAACCGGATGGGCAAGCAGGCGTCCTTCCGCCTTCAAGCCTTCCATGGTCACGCTATCGGCGATCAGCAGCAGATCCGGCTGGGCTGCGCCCGCCTGAATTTCAGCCCGCAGTTTCGCCATGACACGCGGTGTGCCGTCCCGCACGAAGCTGATCTCGACCTTGGGAAACTTCGCCTTGAAGGCATCGATGGTCTGCTGCGCATCGGTGTTGGGCTGCGACGTGTAGAGCAGCAGCTTGCCCTCCGCCGCCACCGCCACGCTCAAGCTGACCAACCCACCAGCAACCGCCATCAATCCAGAAAGAACCGCCCTGCGCATGATCGTGCTTCCGTCGTTTCCCAGGAAGTTGCCTTGGGATGGCAACTCTTTCTCCTTCCGTCTTTCCACGACAGGGCGATGACAGGCAAGACGGATAACCGCTTAGGCCGTGCGGAAATAGATGAGTCCGGCAATGCGAAAGAGAGATTTTATCGACGATAATCCCTCCGTCTTGGCCGGGCTCGACCCGGCCATCCACGTCTTTCTGCAGCGTATCAAGACATGGATACCCGGCTCAGGGCCGGGCATGACGTGCGCACCCTCGCCTTGACGTGCCTCAACTTTGCCGCGACAGGAGAAGCGCCTTTGAACGCACCAACAACCGCCGCACTCCTTGCCCATGCAGATCGTCCTGATCGACAATTACGACAGCTTCACCTGGAACCTGGTGCATCTCCTGGGTGCCGTGGGTTGCCATGCCGATGTCATGCGCAACGATAAAATCTCTGTGGCCGAAGTCATGGAGCGCAAGCCCGAGGCCATCGTGCTGTCGCCCGGACCTTGCTCGCCGACCGAAGCGGGCATCTGCTGCGACCTGATCGCAGCGGCCAGCCAGACCACGCCGATCTTCGGGGTGTGTCTCGGCTTGCAGGCCATCGGGCAGGTCATGGGCGGCGCGGTGGTGCGCGCGCCGGTGCCCCGCCATGGCAAGGTCTCGACGATCCATCACGGCGGCAAGGGCCTGTTCCAGGGCCTCAACGGTCCTTTCCAGGCGACGCGCTATCATTCACTCGTGGTCGATCGCGACAGCTGCCCGGACGAGCTCGAGGTGACGGCGGAAACCGATGACGGCCTGATCATGGGCCTGTCACACCGCAGCCTGCCCCTGCACGGCGTGCAGTTCCACCCCGAAAGCATCCTGTCCGAGCACGGCGCACTGATGGCCAGCCGTTTCCTGGAACTGGCCTCCAGTTGGAACGCACGGCGCGTCTGAGGCAATCCACGCTTGACCCCAAGCGCCTGAAAACCAATAAGCATCGTCAGATCAAGGCCTCGGGAACAGAATTCACATGGATGCCTTCAAACCCATGATCGCCAAGGTGGCGGCAGGCGCGCCGCTCTCGGCCACGGAAGCGGAAAGCGCCTTCGAGCGCATTCTCTCGGGAGAATCGACGCCCGCCCAGACAGGCGCATTCCTCATGGCGCTGCGCGTACGGGGCGAAACGGTGGACGAAATCACCGGCGCGGTGCGTGCGATGCGCTCCAAGATGCTGCGTGTCACCACCGATCCCGATGCCATCGACATCGTCGGCACGGGCGGAGACAACATCGGCACCTGGAATGTCTCGACGCTCGCCGCCATCCTCGCTGCCGCCTGCGGCGTGAAGGTGGCGAAGCACGGCAACCGCGCGGCGTCGTCCAAGTCGGGCGCGGCGGATGTGCTGACTGCGCTCAACGTCAAGGTTGGCCTGGCGCCCGGGCAGGTCGCGGCGTGCATTGCAAAGGCCAATGTCGGCTTCATGATGGCGCCGACACACCACGCCTCGATGCGCCATGTCGGCCCTGTGCGGACAGAACTGGGCACGCGCACGATCTTCAACCTGCTGGGGCCGCTGTCCAATCCTGCCTCCGTGAAACGCCAGGTCGTCGGCGTCTTCTCGCCGGGCTGGATGGAGCCGATTGCCGAAACGCTGAAGGCCCTTGGCTCGACGCATCTCTGGGTGGTGCATGGGGCGGACGGCCTCGACGAGCTCACCACCACCGGCCCCACCCATGTCATCGAACTGAAGGGTGGCAAGCTTGCAAAATTCGATGTGACACCCGCCGATGCCGGGTTGAAGACCGCGAAGCTGGACGACCTCAGAGGCGGCGATCCGGAAACCAATGCGAAGGCGCTGCAGGACGTCCTGAACGGCGCAAAGAACGCCTACCGCGACATCGCCGTGCTCAATGCTGCGGCAGGCCTGATCGTGGCGGGCAAGGTCGCCACGCTTGCCGAGGGCGCACGCCAGGTAGAGGCCGCCATCGACAGCGGCCAGGCCGCCAAAACGCTCGACAAGCTGGTGGCGCTCTCCAATGGCTGACATCCTCAGCAAGATCGAGGCGACCAAGCGCCAGGAAATCGCGGTGGCGAAAGAGCGCGTGCCATTGGCCATGCTGGACAAGGCCATCGCTTCGGCTGCAGCACCGCGCGGCTTTCTCAAAGCCATCGAGCGCAAGCATGCGCAGGTCGATTTCGCACTGATCGCCGAGATCAAGAAAGCCAGTCCGTCAAAGGGCCTGATCCGGGCCGATTTCGACCCATCGGAACTCGCAAGGGCCTATGCAGCGGGCGGCGCGGCCTGCCTGTCCGTGCTCACTGACAGCCCCTGGTTTCAGGGCGAACCGGATTATCTGCTGCAAGCCCGTGCAGCGGTTGAATTGCCATGCCTTCGCAAGGATTTCCTCTACGATCCGTATCAAGTGCATGAAGCCCGTGCCTGGAACGCCGACTGCATTCTCGTCATCATGGCGGCGGTCGATGATGCAACGGCACTCGATTTGATCGACACGGCAACGGCGCTTGGCATGGACAGCCTGGTCGAGGTCCATGATGCGGCAGAAATGCAACGCGCCATGCGCCTTCCTGCGCGTCTCATCGGGGTCAATAACCGCAACCTGCGCAGCTT
>JANNFV010000541.1:0-6473 GCA_031380285.1 Hyphomicrobiales bacterium
AGGTGATCCGGCGGCTGTTGAGGGAGCGGGGGTGAAGTTGTTTTTTTGCCTTCCCCCCTGGTGGAAGGTGCCCCGCGCTTGCGGGGCGGATGAGGGTGAAACACAGAGCGTGGTGGTTCACCCTCATCCGTCAGGCTCCGCCTGCCACCTTCCCCCAGGGGGGAAGGAATGTATAAGACGGCATCCGCGATGCATTGGAATGCATTGATTTGGGAATGCATTGATTTGGGAATGAATTGACGTGAAAACCCGAACCCCTCTCCGCCCGACCCTCGAAGAAGCACTTCACCTGCGCCAGCGCCGGGGCAAGCCGGTGCGGATCGGCCTTGTCGGCTGCGGACAGATGGGGACCGATATCCTGGTGCAGACCAGCCTGATGCAGGGGATCGTCGTGGTGGCGGTTGCCGCGACGCGGCCGGAGAATGTGGCTGCGGCTGTCAGGATGGGTGGCACGCATCACAAGCCGCAGATCGTCTCGACGCCTACCGAGGCTCGCACTGTGATCCGGCGTGGTGATCTTGCTGCCATGACCAGCATCGACATGCTGTGCCAGATCCCCGAAGTCGATGTGGTGATCGACGCCACGGGGCGGCCCAATGCCGGGGCCGAGGTCGCGACTGCGGCCATCGCAGCGGGCAAGCACATGGTGATGATGAATGTCGAGGCGGACATCACCATCGGCGCGTGGCTGGCGGCACAGGCCCGGCGCAAGGGCGTGGTCTATACGCTGGGTGCGGGCGATGAACCCAGTTCCACGATGGAGCTGATCCGGTTTGCCCGCACGCTTGGCTACGGCATCGTGGCGGCGGGCAAGGGCAAGAACAACGCGTTCAAGACCGATGCGATGCCAGAGGATTATCGCACCGAAGCCGCCGCGCGCAACATGAACCCGCGCATGCTGGTCGAATTCGTGGATGGCTCGAAGACAGCGGTGGAGATGACTTGCATCGGCAATGCCGCCGGGCTTTCCCCTGATGTGCCGGGCATGCACGGGCCAGCCGCGCCGTTGGGTGAATTGCAGAACTACTTCAGGCCAAAGAGTGAGGGTGGCCTTCTGTCGCGCAAGGGCGTGGTGGATTTCTCCATCGCCAAGGGGGTGGCGCCCGGTGTGTTCGTGGTGGTGGAAGCGCCCCATCCCCGCATCATCGAGAGGTTCGACGATCTCCACGTTGGGAAGGGGCCTTACTACGCGCTCACGCGGCCTTTCCATTTGACCTCGCTGGAGGTGCCGCTGACCGCTGCTGCCGCTGTGCTCTTCGGCACGACCGAGATGGTGTCGCTGCCCTTGCCATCGGGCGAGGTGGGCTGCATGACAAAGCGCGACATCGAGGCGGGTGAAACACTCGATGCCATTGGCGAGACCTGCTACCGCGGCTTTGCGCTGGAGCGGATGGATGCGGTGGCGAAAAACGCCTTGCCCATTGGCCTGGCCCATGGCGCAGTGGTGACACGGCGCATCCCAAAGGGAACGCTGGTGACGCGCGAGGCGGCGGTGCCAGACAAGCGGCTCAGGATCGTCGCGGTGCGCAAGGTGCAGGACGCGATGGTCAGGCGGTTGACGGTAAAGCAGTAGTTTTTTCTTCTCCCCTTGTGGGAGAAGGTGGTCGGCGGATGCCGACCGGATGAGGGGTCTTGCGGAGCAAACCTTGCGATGCCGAATTGAAGGTAAACCCTGCAAGGTTTCCTTCGGAATACCCCTCATCCGACCTTCGCCAGTGCGAAGGCCACCTTCTCCCGCATGGGGAGAAGGGATAGAAAGTTATCATGACCCGCGTCCTCATCACTGGTTTCGGACCCTTTCCCGGCGCACCTTCCAACCCAACCATGGGAATCGTCCGCCATCTGTTGCGGTCGCGGCAGCAGCGCTTTGCTGGGGTGCAGCGGATTGGCCAATACCTTCCCACCCATTGGGCCATGCTGGATGCCTTTCGTGCGGTGGTCATGCTTGAGAAGCCGGATGCCATCCTGATGTTCGGGCTGGCGGGACGACGCCGCAAGATCACCCCGGAGAGCCGGGCCGTGAACCGGGCCGGTGTGCTGCGCACCGATGCTGCAGGTTGCAAGCCGAGAGCATCGCACTTGAATCATGGCGGTCCGAGGTTTCGCAGGAGCACAGTCGATCCCGTGCTGATGACCGCCCGCATGCATGCTGCGGGCCTACCGGCCAAGGTCTCGAACGATGCCGGAGATTATCTCTGCAACGCGCTGCTGTGGACCGCGCTGGAAACCGGCGTGCCGTCGATCTTTGTGCATGTGCCTCGGCCAAAGCGCATGTTGCGGAGGAGGGGTTCGCAGAAGCTCGCGCGGCCAACGCCGGGGGATTTGAAGCGGGCCGGAGAGGTGGCGCTGGCGGCTGTGCTGGCGGGGTTGCACCGATAGCCTCTGGCACCTCATTTGCACCACGTACTCCATGATCCACACCCGCCGTGCCATACTGGGGCTGATCAGTGCTGGAATGGCACTGCCCGCGCATGTGCTGTCCGCCAGCACCGCGCTGGCACAGGAGGATACGCGCCGCATCCAGCGGGAGATCGAGGATGCGACTGCGAAGGGTCGACCCTGGCAGGTTCCTGCCGGTCTCACATTGTCGGGCCAGTTGCGCCTGCCCGACGGCGCACATCTCGTGGGATCACGCGGACGCTCGCGCATCATGCTTGCGGGCGACGGGCCGCTGCTGGCTGGTGAGCGTTTGCAGCGGCTCACGCTCGAAGGCGTGGTGTTCGATGGCGGGGCCAGGGGTGCGGGGCGGGATCGTGGCCTGCTGCAGTTCCGCGATGTGGCTGACCTGCGCATCGAGGGCTGCACGGTCGAGCGCTTCGGCGGCAATGGCATCACGCTGGAGCGCTGCGGCGGGCGCATCATCGGCAACACGCTGCGGGACAATGGCCGTGGCGCTCTCTTCGCGCTCGACAGCCGGAGCCTGGTGATCGACGGCAATGTGGTGGAGCGCTCGGGCGAAAACGGCATCATGGTCTGGCGCTCGGCCAAGGGCGACGACGGCACGATCATTCGGGCGAACCGCATTCTTGATACGCGTGCCAACGCGCCCGGAACGGGTGAATATGGCAATGCCATCGGCCTCTACCGCGCGGGCGGCGTGATTGCGCATGGCAATGTCATTCGGCAGGCGGCGTTCACAGCCATTCGCAACAATGGCGGCAGCAATGTCACGGTGGCCAACAACAACATCATCGGATGCGGCGAGACCGCGCTTTATTCCGAGTTTGCCTTTGATGGCACGGTGATCACGGGCAACATCGTCGATGGAGCCTGGGTCGGCATCGAGGTGACCAACTTTGCCGATCACGGCGGGCGCATGGCAGCAGTCAGCGGCAACGTCATTCGCAACATCAGGATCGGCAAGCACCCCGGCAATGGCCAGACCGGCGGCGGCAAGGGCATTTTCGTCGAAGGGGACGCTGCCATCACCGGCAATGTGATCGAACGTGCCGAGAAAGCGGGCCTGCAACTGGGTTGGGGGCCATCGCTCAGGGACGTGACGGCGTCGGGCAACACGATCCGTGATTGCGGGGTCGGCATCGAGATTTCGGTGGCACCCGAGGCAGGACACGCGACGGTGGTGGGCAACACGATTTCGGGTGCCAGGAAGCAGGCCATCGTCGGCATGCAATGGCAGAAGCAGGCGACCGGAGACCTTGCAGTGACAGGCGCAAAGGACTGGCCGAGGCTCAGGCTGGCGGAGAATGTGGTGCGGTGAGGACTGGATTTGTCCTTCTCCCTTGGGAGAAGGTGGCAGGCGGAGCCTGACGGATGAAGGAGAATCCCTTCGTTCCGTGGTTCGCCCTCATCCGCCCGCCAAGGGGCGGGCACCTTCCCCCACGGGGGAAGGATAAGACCAGCCGCTATTCTGCCAGCGCCCCGCTTGCCCTGATATCCCCCACGTGAATGCCGTTCCAGTTTTTCAGTGCGGGTTGAAGCAGGGGTTGAAGCGCTTCACGCTCTGAGTCCGCCAGGTTCAAAAACCGGGTGAGAACCGCTGCCATCATCACCTCGGCGGCACGCGTGGTGCCATCATCGCATTTGAGCGCAACGCCGAAGCCAAGCTCGGGCAGGGCCGCGCAATAGACGCCTTCTGCGCCGACCTTGAGGAAGGCACGTTCACGCAGGGCTTCCATCGCGATTGTGTCGAAGCGGCCTGTGCCGGCAACATGGAAGGGCGATGCCGCGACCGCCTTGCGGATGCGGGCGACAGCTGCGGCACGCTTGGGACCAAGGCCCTGGCCCGTGCCGAAGCGGGCGAATCCGAGAGCCATGGCGCGCAATGGCACCGCAAAGGTGGGAATCGAGCAGCCATCCGTGCCGCACGCGGCATCGCCCAGGCGATGCCCGGTAAGGTCAGCGACAGCCGCCGTGACTTCCCGCATCACGGGGTGGTTCGGTTTCACGTAGCCCGCCGGATCGGTGCCGGATGCGCAAGCCACGCAGATGAAGCCCGCATGCTTGCCCGAACAATTGTTGTGCAGGGCGGTGGCGCTGATGCCTGCCTTGACCAGTGGGAAATAAGCATTGGCACGCATCGGCGTCTGGGCACCGCACTCGAGCGCGGAGAGATCGCGTCCGGCCTTGCGCAGCATGGCTTCTGCCGTTTCGACATGCCTGGCCTCTCCGTTGTGGGAGGCGCAAGCCAGCGCGATCTCGGCATCGGTGAGCGCGTACTTATCCGCTGCTCCGCTCTCGATGAGCGGGATTGCCTGCAGGCCCTTGATGGCCGAGCGAGGGAAGATTGGCCGGTCGATATCGCCCAGCGTCAGAACCACCTTGCCCGAGGCATCGACGATGGCGACCGCGCCGCGATGTTCGGACTCGGCAATGCCCCCGCGGATGACCTCGACAAGTACAGGATTGGTCATGTCAGGAGGCCTCCGAAGCCTTGATGCGCCCGTAAGCGAAGAAACCGAAGACGCCCAAAAGTGTCACCGCAAAGGCAAACCATGTCACGGCGTATTGCAAGTGATTGTTGGGAATGCGTGCGATCATCTCACGTGCATCGATGCCGACCGGCGGCGTGACGTTGTCGCCGATGCGCTCGGCGTCGATGAAGAAATCGACCGGCTTGTCGAGGCTCACAGCCTTCGCCATCACGGCAGGATCGCGGATGAAGTACTCGCCCTTGGCCGGGTTGTCGGCGGGGGTGAAGGTCTGGGCCTTTTCGGCCAGGCGGAGGATGCCTGTGATCGTCTGCGGCCCTTCCGGCGTGGGGATGGCAGGCGCTTTCCAGTCGCCGCCGGAGGGCACGAAACCGCGATTGATGAAGACGATCGCGCCAGTGTCGAGGCGGAGCGGCGTCATCCAGAAAAAGCCGATGCCGCCTGCAATGCCGCCCTTGGCAGAGGTGGGAAGCGTGGCCCGCACCGGCACGCTGCGGGCCGGGACATAATTGCCGCTGAGGGTGATGCGGGTGAGTTCACGCTGAGCGTTGGTCGGCAACTCACGCGCCGTGACAGGCACCACGACGAGCGCAGCGATGTCGAGTCCGCCCGGGCCGAGCAGCTTGGGCGCTGCGGTGATGGCAGCGGTCAGCGCTCCCAGCATTGCCTCCTTCTCGTGCATGCGCCTGACTTGCCACAGGCCGAGCGACAGCAGGATGCCCAGCGCCACAAGCGTGGCGAGGCCCGGCCAGAGAATGACGCGCCAGCGGCTCATTCCCGAAATTTTCCCTGTTCCGCGCCCGTGGCGTACTGGCGGTGGATCATCAGGGCTTTCATCGGACGCAACAGGCCGAGGCAGACGATCAGCGTCATCGGCATGAAGATGGCGAAATGCACCCACATCGGCGGGGCATAGTTGATCTCGGTCCACAGTGTCAGCCCGACGATGAGAGCGCCCGCGCCCATGATGATGAACACGGCAGGGCCATCGCCGCTGTCGGCGAAATCATAGTTGAGGCCGCAGGATTGGCAGGAGGGTTTCAAGGCGATGAATCCATCGAACAGCTTGCCGTTGCCGCAGCGGGGGCAGGAATTTCCGGAAGGCATGCCACTCCCTTACGCTGTGCGGGCGGAGGAGGGAATGGCGCTCTTTGTCCTTCCCCCCTGGGGGAAGGTGGCTGCCGGAGGCAGACGGATGAGGGAGAACCACAAGCGTCGGGATTCGCCCTCATCCGCCCCGCAAGGGCGGGGTACCTTCTCCCGCGTGCGGGAGAAGGACAAGAAGGCGCCTCACTCCGCTGCTTGCGAAACAGGAGCAGGCGGAGACCACTTGAGGATCGGGGCTCTAGCCGCGCGTGTCTCGTCCAGCCGCTTGCGCGGGGCGAAATACGGCGCTCCCGTGAAGCGCTCGGTGTCGCCCTTTTTCGCGCTGATCGCCAGATCCCGCAGCGTTGCGATGAAGAGGTCGAGCGAGGCCTTGCTTTCGCTTTCCGTCGGCTCCACCAGCATCGCGCCATGCACGACGAGCGGGAAATACATCGTCATGGGATGATAGCCCTCGTCGATCATCGCCTTGGCGAAATC
>JANNFV010000587.1:0-1679 GCA_031380285.1 Hyphomicrobiales bacterium
CGATGAGGCCGCGCGGCTCGGCTCCGGTCGGGCTGCCGTCCTGAGGGCCGAACTGTGCAACTCGGAGAATTCCGGGCAAGTCGCTCGCGGACTTGAAAAAGCGTTTCTCGATATCCCCTGCCGGAGTGCTGCGTAATGGACCAACCCCTTGAATCCGCGAAAGGAATGGCCCAGCTCGACCGGGTTGCGCTGGCCCTTCCTCACCCCATCCTGCTGGTGGGCGAGAACAGCCGCATCACGGATGCCAATCCTGCGGCCGAAGCGTTCTTCGACATGGGCCTGTCGTTCCTGCAGCGCAGTTCCGTTGATCGGTTGTGCGGGCCCAATTCATCGCTCTCCAACCTGGTGAACCAGAGCCGGTCCGCCGGTACGTCGTTCAATATCTACCGGGTCGACCTTGGCCTCCCCAGGCAGGCAGGGGAGCGGCTTGTTGATATCCACGCCAGCCCGATGCCGGATGAAAACGACGTCACCATCGTGATGCTGCAGGAACGCACAATTGCCGATAAATTCAGCAGGCAGCTCAACCATCGCGGTGCGGTGCGTTCGGTGTCGGCGCTGTCCGCCATGCTGGCACACGAGATCAAGAATCCGCTCTCCGGGATTCGCGGCGCGGCCCAGCTTCTCGACAGCGCCGTCAGTGACGAGGATCGCGTGCTGACACAGTTGATCCGCGACGAGACCGACCGGATCGTCAAACTGGTTGATCGCTTCGAGATGTTTTCCGACGGGCGCACGCCGCAGATGGAGCCGTTCAACATCCATGCGGTCCTCGATCATGTACGCAACCTCGCGCGGTCCGGCTTCGCCCGGGACATCCGGATCGTGGTGGATTACGATCCATCGCTGCCCCTGATGCTGGGCAATCGTGACCAGATGATCCAGGTGCTGATCAACCTGGTGAAGAATGCGGCAGAGGCGATCGGCAGCCACGCGCCCGACGGCGAAATCCAGATCAGCACGGCTTACCGACCCGGTGTGCGCATGACCATCGCGGGAGGCGGGGACAGCGTGCGGCTTCCGCTGGAGGTCTGCGTGCGCGACAACGGGCCGGGCGTTCCGGAGGATATCCGCTTGCATCTGTTCGATCCCTTCGTCACCACCAAGGCATCGGGAAATGGCCTTGGTCTTGCTTTGGTAGCCAAGGTGGTGGGAGAGCATGGCGGTATGGTCGAATGCGACTCGGTGCCAAGGCGCACGGTGTTTCGTTTGCTGCTTCCTCTCCAGACCACGCGCGAAGCCAATGCGGGGATCGACGAAGCGTGATTCAGAAGACCGGAACAATCCTTGTCGCGGACGATGATGCAGCCATCCGGACCGTGGTCGGGCAGGCCTTGACCCGCGCGGGATACGATGTGCGGTCCGCCGGCAATGCCGCAGCTCTGTGGAAATTCGTTCAGAACGGCGAGGGAGATCTGATCGTCACCGACGTGATGATGCCCGACGAGAATGCCTTCGACCTCATCCCGCGCATCCGCAAGCTGCGGCCGCAGATTCCGATCGTGGTGATGAGTGCCCAGAACACCTTCATGACCGCGATCAAGGCCTCCGAGCGTGGCGCTTATGAATATCTGCCCAAGCCGTTCGACTTGAGCGAACTGGTCAGCATTGTCGGGCGCGCATTGGCAGACCCCCAGAGCATCGCGGAGCCTGCACCCGATATCGGCGACGATATCCCG
>JANNFV010000642.1:0-1530 GCA_031380285.1 Hyphomicrobiales bacterium
CAACATCGACGGCTTCAACGCCCGCGTGGCGGAAGCCCGCGCCACCGGCGAGGTCATCACCCGCACGGTGCAGAGCGGCTTCGACAAGGAAACCGGCGAAATCCTCTACGCGCAGGAGGAGATGCCGCTCGACACGCTGCCCTACATCGTGGTCCTCATCGACGAGATGGCCGACCTGATGATGGTGGCGGGCAAGGACATCGAAGGCGCCGTGCAGCGCCTGGCGCAGATGGCGCGTGCGGCGGGCATCCATGTCATCATGGCGACGCAGCGCCCCTCGGTCGATGTCATCACCGGCACGATCAAGGCCAACTTCCCGACGCGCATGTCCTTCCAGGTCACGAGCAAGATCGACAGCCGCACCATCCTGGGCGAAATGGGCGCGGAGCAGCTGCTGGGCCAGGGCGACATGCTCTACATGGCGGGCGGCGGCCGCATCAACCGCGTGCATGGTCCCTTTGTCTCGGACGAGGAGGTCGAGCGCGTCGTCAACCACCTCAAACGCCAGGGCAAGCCGCAATATCTCGATTCCATCACCCGCGAGGAGGATGAGGCGGGAGCCGAAGAAGGCGACGAGGGCGCGGTCTTCGACAAGGGCGAATTCGGCTCAGAAGACGGCGGCGATCTCTACGATCAGGCCGTGCGCGTCGTGCTGCGCGACAAGAAAGCGTCCACGAGCTACATCCAGCGGCGGTTGCAGATCGGGTATAACCGCGCGGCATCGCTGATGGAGCGGATGGAGAAGGAAGGCGTGGTGGGCGCGGCCAACCATGCCGGGAAGCGGGAGATTTTGGTGGAGGGGGAGGAGTGAGGGTTAACCCCTCACGCCAACTCCTTCTCCATCAAAGCGATCTCCATGCGCGCACCGCCGCGTGAACCAAGATGCCCGATGCGCAAGAAACGCCATCCATTCGCCCGGTAGAACGGAACGCCGCATAGTGTTGCCCGAAGCGGCGATTGCTTGATGCCCCAGCTCTTCAGCCGCGATTCTCCGCGCCCTAGCAGTTCCGCTCCTATGCCCTGCCCTTGGACGTCGGGGTGAACATAGAGGCCATAAATCTCATTCCCCTTGCAGCCGCAAAATCCGACCGGTGCTCCGGATGGATCACAGGCGATGTCGAATACTTCACCATTCGACACTGCTCTTCCGTAGCCTTCCGCCGTCAATCCGCTCGCCCAAGCCAGTTTGATGTGCTCAGGATAGATTGCTGGATCGATAGCCATGATCGCTGCCATATGCAGCGCCCTCAAGGCCTCATAGTCATCCGATTTGATTGGTCTGATTGAGCAATTTTGATGCATGGCCGAAACGCTGTGTCATGAGCCACAGAACGTTTCTCGTTCGATCATATCGATCCAATCAATTCTGTTCATTCGGAAGATTAGCAGCTTGGGCAGATTTTTTCGCCTCACCCCGCCCTCAACGCACGCTTCACCGCCTCTGGTTCATGCGCGATCACCTTCAGCAGCACACGCCCTCCTTCTCCCCTGGGAGAAGGTGGTCGGCGGATGCCGACCGGATGAGGGAGA
>JANNFV010000649.1:0-4670 GCA_031380285.1 Hyphomicrobiales bacterium
CGGCTGGCGCTAGCTCGGGCGCACGCGCTGAAACTGCCACCGCCTCCTGTTTGCAGATGCGCAAATTGATATTGCCAATGTTCAATCTTCAGGGTTGAGGCGTAGAGTGTGGCAAATATCGGAGCGGTGACGCAGCGGCAGAAAGGCAGGGTATCCCGGCATGTGGAAATTCCTTGGGCTTGGCCATCTCAGCTTCAACGAACAGTTGCTGGTGCTGCTGATCGCGATCTGCGCATCCCTGGCGGTCGGCTGGGTGATGGACATGATCATGGGCCGCATCGGCTTTGGCCTGTTCGGCAACGCGATCATCTGCATGATCGGCATCGCCGTGGGAATCTGGGTCTACAAAACCTATCTCGGCACCATGGTCAGGCCGGATATGACCAAGTCGATGGGCGTGATCATCGCCTCGGTGATGCTGCACCTCGTGGTGCTGTCGGTGCTGCGGCGGCTGCTCAGGCTGTAGCGCTCAGTTCAGCTTCCCCAGCGCCTTGACCACGGCATCACCCATATCCGAGGTGCTGACGGCATTCTGGCCCTTGGCCGCGATATCCGCCGTGCGGATGCCGTCGGCCAGCACTGCCGCCATGGCCTTGTCCAGCAGGTCAGCCGCTTCCAAGAGGCCGAAGGAATAGCGCAGCGCCATGCCGAACGAGCCGATCATTGCGAGAGGATTGGCCATGCCCTTGCCTGCGATGTCCGGCGCGGAACCATGCACCGGCTCGTAGAGCGCCTTGCGCTTGCCGGTTTTGGCGTCTGGTGCACCGAGTGACGCGGAGGGCAGCATGCCCAGCGACCCCGTCAGCATCGCCGCGATATCGGACAGCATGTCGCCGAAGAGGTTGTCGCAGACGATCACATCGTATTGCTTGGGCCAGCGCACAAGCTGCATGCCGCAGGAATCGGCCAGATGGTGATCCAGCTCGACATCTCTGTACTCGCGCTGGTGAACATCGGTGACGACCTTCTTCCACAGCACGCCGGACTTCATCACGTTGTGCTTTTCTGACGATGTCACCTTGTTGCGGCGCACCTTGGCGAGGTCGAACGCCACGCGGGCGATGCGCTCGATCTCGTGCGTTGTGTAGACCTGAGTGTCGACCGCACGCTGCTCGCCGTTCTCCAGCGTGACGATCTCCTTGGGCTCGCCGAAATAGACGCCGCCCGTGAGTTCGCGCACGATCATGATGTCGAGGCCCTCGATGATCTCCGGCTTGAGGGAGGAGGCAGAGGCCAGCGCGGGGTAGCAGACCGCGGGGCGCAGGTTGGCGAAGAGCTGCATCTCCTTGCGCAGCCGCAGCAGACCCGCCTCGGGCCGCGCATTATACGGCACATCCGCCCATTTCGGCCCGCCGACCGCGCCGAACAGCACGGCATCGGCAGCCTGCGCGCGGGCCATGGCGGCATCCGAAATCGCCACCTTGTGCGCATCATAGGCCGCACCGCCCACAAGGTCCGTCTCGGAATTGAACGAGGCGATGCCCGCCTTGCCGAACCATCCCGCCACCTTCACCACCTCCCTCGCCACCTCGGGGCCGATGCCATCGCCGGGGAGCAGGAGAACGTTGTGGGTGGCCATGGCAAGAGCTTTCACATGCAGGATTTGGTTAACCACGTTCGCAGGCGTGGCGGCGATGGCGCTTGCCTAGAGGCTTGGAATCCCTGGCGCAAGTGGTGAAGCCGATTCGTTGGGTGTTCGTTCCGGGTTTGGGTCTGCGCGGGGGGTGAGCCGGTCAGGATGGGACAGGGGAATGGGGGTGGTGTTAGGGAGTTGGTAGGGAGTTGCGCTTGCCTTCTCCCTTGGGAGAAGGTGGTCGCCTCTTAGCGACCGGATGAGGGAGAGCCACATGCGCCGGAATTCTCCCTCATCCGTCAGGCTCCGCCTGCCACCTTCCCCCAGGGGGAAGGAATGGGCACATGTGCTGCTACCGTATCCGAACGCCTTTGCATCAGCCTTGTGCGTCCTTCGAGGCTCGCAAAAGCTCGCACCTCAGGATGAGGAAACCTGTCTTTTGCACGCCCCACACTCCTCATCCTCAGGTGCGACGAAGCGCAGCGAAGGAGCCTCGAAGGACGCACAGGGCCAGTGCAACGCGGGCGGGTAAAAGCCATCGCCCATGGACGACAAGGCATCACCGCCGCCATCGCGCTGAGGCTCGGTGCGTTCTTCGATGTGGACCCGCAGCGGTTCATGACCATGCAGAGCACGTATGATCTGCGGGTGGGGTGGGAGATGGTGGATGTGTCGGGGACTGTGGGGAGGCGGGCGGATTAGGAAGCGAATAGATCGAGAATTGTGCGCCAGGGCAAACGCCGTCTGATGGAAAACGTGAGCGGTGCAAATCTCCGGTGCGCAACTCACTCCACCAGATAACCAAACACCCCCCCACGCCAATCCTCCACCACCCACTCCCCATCGCCCCCCGCCAGATACCCCCGCCCCACCGGCACCTTCCCATACCCGCCAGGAATATCCAGCACATACTCCGGCTGGCACAACCCCGACAGCCGCCCCCTCAGCGCCGCCACGATCTTCTGACCTTCCTTAATCGACAGCCGAAAATGCCCCGTCCCAGGCGCGAGGTCCGGGTGGTTCAGCCGGTAGGGCATCACCCGGTTGTCGACGAAGGCGCGCATCAGGTCGGCGAGCGTGTCAGGGTTGTCATTCACGCCGCGCAGCAGCACGCTTTGCGAGACCAGCACCAGGCCAGCATCTGCCAGCCGCGCCAGCGCCGCCTTCGCTTCTTGCGTGAATTCCCGCACATGGTTGGCGTGGATCGCCACATAGGTTGCCACGCCCTTCGCCCGCAGCGCTTTTGCGAAAGCCGCTGTCACGCGCTCCGGGTCCACCACCGGCACGCGGGTGTGCCAGCGGATCACCTTCACATGATCGATGGCGGCCAGCCGCTGCGTGATCTCGCCCGCGCGACGTGCAGTCAGAATGAACGGGTCGCCGCCGGTGAGGATCACCTCGCGCACCTCCGGATGGGCCGCGACATAGGCCAGTGCTGTGTCGAGCTTTGCGCCGGTCAGGCTCTTGCCGCCGGGGCCCACCATCTCGCGGCGGAAGCAGAAGCGGCAATAGACCGGGCAGGCGTGGACGATCTTGAGCAGCAGCCGGTCAGGATAGCGGTGGACGACGCCCTCCACCGGCGAATGCGCCTCGTCGCCGATGGGGTCGGCGAGTTCGTTGGGCAGCGTGGTCAGTTCGGCCGATGTCGGGATGAACTGGCGGGCGATGGGGTCGTGCGGATCGTTGGGATCAATCAAGGCCGCCATATCCGGCGTGACGGCGATGGCATACCGCGCCGCCACCGGTCTGATCGTCTCGGCATCTGCCACAAATCCGGCAGCAACCAGGTCGTCTGGCGTGCGCAGCGTTTTCTCTGGTGTGGCGACAATGTCCAGCATCACCCTGCCTTGAACGGATCAACCACGGGAGTCCAGATCACATCATCGACGCTCGCGTTGCCCGTCGCCAGCATCACCAGCCGGTCGAAGCCAAGGGCAGCACCGGATGCCTCGGGTATGACAGCCAGCGCGGCCAGAAAATCCTCGTCGACGGGATAGCGCTCGCCATAAATCGCCTCCTTCAGCGCCATGTCCGCCTCGAAGCGCTGGCGTTGCTCGGTGGCATCGGTGAGTTCGCCAAAGGCGTTGGCGAGTTCCACGCCGCAGGCAAAGAGCTCGAAGCGCTCGCTGACCTTGGATGACCCCGGCTTGCGCCGGGCCAGCGCCGCTTCGGGAATCGGGTATTCGCACAGGATGGTGGCGCGGCCATTGCCGATGTTCGGCTCGACACTCTCGACCAACACACGGGAGAAGATGTCGGACCAGCTGTCATCGTCCGCGATGCGGATGTTGGCTACCACAGCTTGCGCCGCCAGACTGTCCCGATCCGTCGCGTCGCCATCCACCGTCGCCAGCACGTCGATGCCTGCGAAACGCTGGAATGCCTCCGCCACCGTGATCGACTCCGGTTCAAGCCGTGGGTTGATGCTGCGGTTGCGGAAGGACCACAGCGACGGGCCACCCTCCTGCGATGCGATGCGCAGGATATCCGCGCAATCCAGCATCAGCCGCTCGTAGGGGTCGTTGGCCCGATACCATTCCAGCATGGTGAACTCAGGGCTGTGCAACGCGCCCCGCTCCCGGTTGCGGAAATCGCGGGCGAAATCGAAGATCTTCGTCTCGCCCGCCGCCAGCAGCTTCTTGCAGGCGAATTCCGGCGACGTGTGGAGATGCAGCGTGGCCTGGCTGCCATCGATGGAGCGCAGGGTGGTGGCGAAGCCGTGCAGATGCGTCTCGTTGCCGGGCGAGAGCTGAAGCTGCGCCGCCTCCACTTCGGTGAAGCCCTGCGCCTCGAAATGCTGGCGCAACGCCGCCTTGATGCGCCCGCGTGCCAAAAGCCCGCCGCGCCGTGCCGCATGGCGATCCCGGTCCCAGAAGGGCGGCGTTCCGCTCATTTCGCTTTCAAACTCCAGACGGGGGCTTTTCTTCGTAACGCGAACCTGTCACAGCAGCGCCAACCGATTTTTCGCGCCCTGCATAGGCTGCTGGCGTCCTCAATCCAAGGGTTTCACATGGTCAAGGTCATCGCCAGCTCGCTGCGCAGGGGCAACGTCGTCGAAATGGATGGCAAGCTGCACACCATCATTACGGCGGAAAAC
>JANNFV010000650.1:0-4869 GCA_031380285.1 Hyphomicrobiales bacterium
CCTTGCGCAGGTCGGATGAGGGGTATTCCGAAGGAAGCCTTGCGAGGCTCGCAGGCTTCAGGCCTCGCAAGCTTTGCTGCGCAATCCCCCTCATCCGCCCGCCAAGAGGCGGGCACCTTCTCCCGCAGGGGGAGAAGGAAAGCTCACACCACCCCAAAACCTGTGCACAGCGCCAGCAATCCCTCGCCTTCCAGCCCTGCCGCACTACAACGCTTTCATGCCCTTGAACCTGCTCAAGCTGTGTGTCGGTTGCTCCTCCGTTGCCGACCTCGAGGAATGGATCGAGGAAACGCGGCTGCTCTACAAGCGTCTCGGTCGCCCCTATGAGCAGCAGCACACCACGCGGATGTTTCCCCGACGCATCGGCGAGGACCCCAAGGGAGGCTCGCTTTACTGGGTGATCAAGAGCCAGATCCAGTGTCGCCAGACCATCCGCGAAATTCGCCCCTTCACCGATCCCGAAGGCATCAGCCGTTGCCATCTCGTGCTGGAACCGGTGGTGCATGCCGTGCGCCCACGCCCGATGAAGCCCTTCCAGGGCTGGCGCTATCTCGACGAGAAGGACGCGCCGCCGGACATGGCGAACCTCGGCGCGAAGGCGGATATGCCCGAGGAGCTGCGGCGGGAGCTGGCCGGTCTGGGGCTGTTGTAGGCGCGTCAGTTCACCTCATCCACCAACAGCTTCTGCCCCGGCTTGAGGTACGGCTTCAGCTGCGACCAAGGGATGACATGCGGGTTGTAATCCATCACGATGCAGACGCTCATGGCATGCGGATAATCCGCATGCGTGACCGCAAGACCACGCTTCTCGAAGCGGAAGTCGGCCGTGCTGTCGGCATCGGGCTTTTCCGTATCGAACCTTTCCAGACACCCGTCGTCTGCTTTCACCTTGCGCTTGGCATTGGCGAGCCAGCGGTTCCACCAGAAGGTGTTGAAAGCGGCGAGCTTCGGCTTGGTCGACAGGTCAAAAATGCGGCCCAGCTGTGACGCAGAGAGGACGGGATCGGTGCCTTCCGAGCCTTCGTTCGCAGTGCCGATCCGCTCGGCTGCCAGCAGATCGAAATTAACCGATCGGACGAAGTTGTTGGGATGCACCCCGCCGCAGAAGATCGAACCAGCCTCACTCAGGCTCATCACCGTGGGCGTGGCGTAGGTTACTTGCAGGTTGATTTCAGAGGAGATTTTCTTGCGATCCGCTCCTTCACCCGGCTTCTGCCGCGATACATAAGACAGGCAATCTCGCCAGGAGACCACCGCCTTGCGGTGCTCGGCCTCGAGCATCGTGTTGATGCGTTCCACTCGGGCGGGATCGGAATGGCTGGTCAGCCGGGGAAAGCTCACGGCGAAAATACGGTCTTTCACCATGCCGACGCTGACGCCATTGAAGGGCTTGCCCGGCTGCGGCGGTGCAAAGGCGACCTGCCGGGCCCAGACCTCGCCATAGACGACACTTGTCCGGCTGGAGCTTTTCGCGACGCGCGTCAGCGAGACCGGCAGGGTTTTCTTGCCGTCCCGGTCAGCCCAGGTTCCGGTTGCTCCGTCCTTCGTGACGGCGATGTCCCAGCGGCCGCTGACCAGGCGCGCGCCCTTGCCCTTGAGGTCGCCTGACTCTGCGCCTACCACCGTTGTTTCGAGAAACTGGAGCCGTGGCCCTTCCTTCTCCAGAACAAGGCCCAGATCGAAGGGCTTGCCGGCGTAGCTGTAGCGGCTGTCCTCGCCGCTGCCATCGGGATGTCCGAGCAGGACCTGGATACGGGCTGTGCCGAGCGTTCCCTCAAACACGCCTTCCCACGGCTTGTCCGCGGCTTGAAGCGTTTCCGGCATGACAAGGGCCATGATCAGCGCCGGTATCGTGAATCGCATCTGTCTCTCCCCGTGTCTTCGGACAGAAGCACGGCCCGGCCTGTCCGGCAATTGCCCTTGCCGCTCAGCTCAACGGAGCGATCAACGCCTTGTCATAGCCCGGTCGCGCCAGCATCCTTCCGGCGAAGGCCTCGACGTGCGGGCGGCTCTGGCGTTCGACGGGCAGATTGTGCCAGCGGAACACGGGAGCGAGCAGGGCGATGTCACCGATCGTGGGATGATCCGCCGCGATGTAGTGCCTGCCCGCCAGCGCATCATCCAGGATCGCCATCGCTGATTCCGTGGCCGCGACCGAGGCCGCGATGGCGGCCGCGTCCTGCTTCTCCGGCGCGGTGCGGATGAGTCCCCAGAAGGCCGCATGCATCTTCACCGAGAGATTGGTGGTCTGCCAGTCCATCCAGCGGTCGGAGAGCGCGCGGATGGCGAGATCGGTCGGCCACAATGTGCCTTCGCCATGTTTCGCAGCGAGATAGCGGACGATGGCGTTCGATTCCCACAGGACCAGATCGCCGTCCACAAGCACCGGCACGAGGCTGTTGGGGTTCATCGCCCTGTATTCCGGCGTCTGCACGATGCCGAACGCGCCGCCCGCATCGTGGCGGACATAGGGCAGCTTCAGCTCCTCGCAGGCGAGCACCACCTTCTGCACGTTGATGGAATTGATGCGTCCGTGGATGGTGAGCATTGGGGGATTCCTAGCGGATCATGACGATATTGAAGCCAGTCTGGCGAAGGCGGTCCCAGGCCCGGTCTGCCGTCAGGACTGGCCAGCCCAGTTCGACGCCGAGGGCAACACAGGCGCGATCTCCCATCGAGAGACCGAAGGGGATGGTTTCGCTGATCAGCAAACCTGCGCGGATGGCCCGCTCTCCGTTGAAAGCCGCAACCTTGAGATTCAATCGCGTCAGCGCGCGGCGGATGGTGCTCTCATCCACACCTGCAACCGTCTGTTTCGAGACGACCTCGCATAGGTTGAGGCTGCTGATGGTCGCGCCGGGAATCCGCGACATATGCTCATCAGGGATTGCCTCCGCCTTCAGCAGCGCCAGCACAGCGGACGCGTCCACGACCACGTTCATCGCGGCGACTTCATGGTGCCTTGTTCCCTTGCCCACGCATCAACTTCGGCATTCTCTGCAGCGGCTTCCCGCCGCCGGTCTGCGATCAGGCTTTCAACGATGCCAGACATCTGCTGCCGATAGGGCTCCATCTCAGCCTGCACCTCGGCCACGATTGTGCGCCAATCGCTTTCTGTCGGTATCGGACGCGCCGCTGCCTCGATCAGGCTGGCGCGGGCCTCGGCTTCCATGCTGCGGCGGTTGCGGGCGGCGCGGATGCGCAAGGCGTCGCGGACCTCGTCAGGGAGATTGCGGATTGTGAGAGTGGCCATGAGCTATGCTAGCATTGACAGCATTGCTGTCAATGCTTTTGCAGAACTTCAAGCCGTTTTGGCGAAACTCTCGCCCAATCAGCATCCGCCTTATTTTGCTCGTGACCGCGTCAATCTCATACAGCTTCGAGTCGCGCGGGGGCCACTTCCTGAATCGTTTTGCGACATTATGGTTCAGTCCAGTATTGAAGCTGAAATAACAATTTTTTTAAAGCCTCCTGGGACAATATCCGGCGGGCCAAATACGGTCTCACCCATTAGAATGCAGAGTCTGCGTCCGGAAATTGTGTTGTAGTTGTCAGATAAGGAACGAAAAGGTTCCAGCAGTTCTTTGCACCGAATGAATTGACTGGGATTGCTGAGATGGATCAGAAGATTAAAAAAGACATTTTTTTCTTTAAATTTCAGTGTCTTACGTTCTACAGCACTATGAACCCAGGCGGACAAATCCATTGGCTTCAACCAATTGTCGTCGTCTGAAATGACCCGCTCACTGGGGGCGTCGTCTTTAAACTCCTTGCCACGTCTGCGGTTGGGTTTCAGCGCCTCCGTCACCTCAAAATCAAAACGAATACCAGACTTCCAAAGGGCCACATCGGGAGGATCGGTGGGATTTAGACAAACAAATTCTGCGTTTACCAACTGCCCAAATCGCCCGACAATCCACGCTTCGCGCAACCATGAGATGTCGGGCGCATTGAAAAAACGTTCGCTACCAACTTCGCATTTGAGCATATCCGCTCTTTCGAAAAAAGTGGTTGGCTCTTCTGCTGCTAAAAAATCAGCTTTCGTCATTTCCTCACGCCGTCTTCGCGAACAGTTCCCGTCCGATCAGCATCCGCCTGATCTCGCTGGTCCCAGCCCCGATCTCATACAGTTTCGCATCGCGCAGCAGCCGACCCGTCGGATAATCGTTGATATAGCCGTTGCCGCCCAACAGCTGGATCGCATCCAGCGCCATCATCGTCGCTTTTTCCGCCGCGATCAGGATTGCGCCCGCTGCATCCTCGCGGGTGGTTTCGCCCCGGTCGCAGGCCTTGCAGACCGCATAGACGTAAGCCTTGCAGCTGTTCATCGTCACATACATGTCGGCGATCTTGCCCTGCACCAGCTGGAACTCGCCGATGGCTTTGCCGAATTGCTTGCGCTCGTGGATGTAGGGCATCACCACATCCATGCAGGCCTGCATGATGCCGAGTGATCCTGCGGCCAGCACCGCCCGCTCATAGTCGAGGCCGGACATCAGCACGTTCACGCCCTTGCCGAGGCCGCCCATGATGTTCTCCTCTGGCACTTCGCAATCCTGGAACACCAGTTCACCCGTCTCGGAACCGCGCATGCCCAGCTTGTCCAGCTTCTGCGCGATGGAGAAGCCCTTGAAGCCCTTCTCCACCAGAAACGCCGTGATGCCGCGCGGACCCGCCTCCATGTCGGTCTTGGCGTAGATGATCAGCGTTTCCGCGCTGGGGCCGTTGGTGATCCACATCTTGGAGCCGTTGAGGATGTAGCGGTCGCCCTTCTTCTCGGCGCGCAATTTCATGGAGACAACATCCGAACCCGCGCCAGGTTCGGACATGGCCAGTGCACCCAGATGCTCGCCCGTCACCAGCTTTTCG
>JANNFV010000700.1:0-2088 GCA_031380285.1 Hyphomicrobiales bacterium
GTGCTGCAGGAGTACAAGCCGCTGATCCGGCAGCTGTTCGCCAAAGGTCTGTTTGGCGAACTGGATGAGCGCTATTTCCGCCTGTCGGACCGTTCCGCTGATGTCGAGAATGAAGTCGACTGGTCGCAGTTGAACCGCGAGGCGGTGTTTTCCACCTTCCAGTCCGTGTTCAACTCCGAGCGCAATGTGCGCAAGGAGGCCTATCTCGATTCGATGACGCATTTCGATTTCAAGTGCCTGTTGCCCGCCCTCCTGCAGGTCGAGGACCGCATGTCCATGGCGCATGGGCTGGAGGCCCGCGTGCCACTGCTCGATCATCCGCTCGTCGAGCTGGCCGCGACCATTCCTGCCGATATCAAGTTTAGGGATGGACGGATGAAGCACTTCCTCAAGTCCACCTTCCGCAACGACCTGCCGCAGGAACTCTACAACCGGCGCGACAAGATGGGCTTCCCAGTGCCCCTCAAGGAATGGTTCTCCGGCGAGCTGAAGGATTTCACCCAGGATGTGTTTGCCGTGCAGCGCAGGCACAAGCGCCCCTTCTTCAACACGGACGCGATCCTCGCCAATCTCGACCGGGGCGAGCGCTTCTCGCGCAAGACCTGGGGCCTGATGAGCCTTGAGTTATGGCACCAGACGTTCCATGACCGCGCAGCGGAATTCCGGAAGATGGCAGCCTGAATCAGGCTGCCTGATGACAAGAGCAGGACGAACACGATGAAGGTTTTTGTAACAGGTGCGGCCGGCCAGGTTGGCTCCACCGTGTGCGACATGCTGCTGGCGCGTGGTGACCAGGTCGTCGGCATCGACAACTTCTCCACGGGGCGGCAGGACAATCTGGGACCGCATGAGAAGCTGACCTTCATCGAGGGGTCCATCGCCGACAAGGCGCTGGTCGACCAATGGCTTGGTGATTTCAAGCCGGATGTGGTGGTGCATACCGCTGCCTCCTACAAGGATCCCGAGGACTGGCATTCCGATATCCTGGTCAATGGCGTGGGCACCGCCAATATTGCCAAGGCGAGCAAGGAAAATGGCGTCAAGCGCCTGATCTATTTTCAGACAGCACTCTGCTACGGCACCAAGCCGATCCAGCAGCCGATCCAGCTTGATCACCCGATCAACCCGGTGAATTCGAGCTATGCCATCTCGAAGACAGCGGGTGAACATTACGTGCAGTTCTCCGGCGTGGACTGGGTGACCTTCCGCCTGGCCAATGTCATCGGGCCGCGCAATGTGTCGGGACCGCTGCCGATCTTCTATGGTCGCCTGTCGAAGGGCCAGAAGTGCTTCGTCACCACCGCACGCCGGGATTTCTGTTTCGCGGGCGATCTCGCCAAGGTCGTGGTCAAGGCTTCCGAAGGCATGGGGCAGGGCACCTATCACTTCTCGTCGGGCAAGGACGTGGCGATCAAGGAACTCTACGACTCGGTGGTGCGCGCCATGAAGATCAATGACTATCCCGAGCCGGAGGTGAAGCCGCTGGGGCCGGATGACGCGCCGTCGATCCTGCTCGATCCCGCCCGCACCTTCGCCGATTTCGGCGATGTGGAATTCACCCCGCTCGACACCATCGCCTCGCTGGCGGTGGAGCACTGGAACAAGGCTGGCGTGGTGGGTGGCTACACCCACCTCAAGGAAGCCCGCGCCGAGATCCGCACCTGAGACGGGATGACCAGACCATGCGTATCCTGATCACCGGCGGGGCAGGGTGTCTCGGCTCCAACCTGACCGAGCGCTACCTGATGGCGGGCCATGCGGTGGCCGTCATCGATACATTCGCAACAGGGCACCGGGGTTCGCTGCCCGACAGCCACCCGCTGCTCACGGTTGTCGAAGCTTCGGTCACGGATGTGCCGGTGCTTGACGCCCTGTTCCAGGATTTCAAGCCCACCCACGTCATCCATTCCGCCGCGGCCTACAAGGACCCGGATGACTGGATCGAGGACACCCGCACCAATGTCGAGGGCACGATCAACGTGATCCGCGCGGCGAAGGCAGCGGGCGTCCAGCGCTTCGTCAACTTCCACACCGCACTCGGTTACGGCCGGCCGGAGCGCGTGCCCATTCCAGCGGATGCGCCGGCGC
>JANNFV010000702.1:0-6090 GCA_031380285.1 Hyphomicrobiales bacterium
TGCCGCCGTGACCGATGGCCGGGTGTTCTCGGGCCGACAGGCCGTCGGCCTCAAGCTGATCGACGAAGTGGGTGGCGAGCGCGAGGCCGTGGCCTGGCTGGAAAAGGCGAAGGGCCTCAGCAAGGACTTGCCGGTGCGCGAATGGCGCAGGCGGTCCAGCTTCGAGGAATTCGGCCTTTCCGGATCGATCGCCGGGGTGCTGCGCAGCCTGGGCCTCGGACGGTTTGCCGGCACGATCGAACGGACGGGCAGTCAGGCCGAGGCGCTTTCGCTTGACGGGCTGCTGGCGCTCTGGCAGCCTGCTCTGGAAAATTGAGCAGATTCAATAGCCTGCCCGAAAAAGAGCCGCCCCATGATCAAGTCAGAACTCGTCCTCAAGATCGCCGAGCGCAATCCGCATCTCTATCACCGCGACGTCGAGAACATCGTCAACACGGTGCTGCTGACGATCACGGACGCGCTGAAAAATGGCGACAGGGTCGAACTGCGTGGGTTTGGTGCCTTCTCGGCCAAGCAGCGCCGGGCTCGCACCGGACGCAACCCGCGCACAGGCGAGCAGGTGGCCGTGGAGCAGAAGCTGGCCCCCGCCTTCAAGACAGGCAAGGAATTGCGCCTGAGGCTGAACGGCAAGGCTGCGCTGAACAGCAAGATGTCGAAGAAATCCTGAGTTCGGACACGGTGGAGTGTGGCGATGAAGCGCTATCTGAAGCTTCTGTTCCTGCTGCCGATCGGCCTGGTGATCATCGCCCTGGCCGTCAGCAACCGCGCTGCCGTGCGCCTCGTCTATTGGCCCGAGCAACTGGGCGGTGAGCAGGGCCTGACGCTGCCGCTCTTTGCCGCGCTGATGCTGGCCCTCATGCTGGGTGTGGTTCTGGGCGGTCTGGCGACGTGGCTGACGCAGGGCAGCCACCGCCGTGCGGAGCGGCAGTATCGTCGCGAGGCCGAAAGGCTGAAAAGCGAGGCGGACCGCCTGAAGGCGATGCAGCCCTCCTCGGGCGAGCTGGCACTCCCCATGCTCAAGAGTCGTTGATGCGCGTTGTTTCGGCGGCGGAAATCGACGCGGCCCTCACCTTTCCCGATCTTATCGAGGCACTGCGTGAGGCGTTTGCCTCGGACATTGCGGTGCCAGTGCGCCATCATCATGCCATCGACCGCGAGGGACATGCCACGGCCACGCATCTGCTGATGCCGGCGTGGACCCGAAAGGCCGAGGGCAATTTCCTCGGCACCAAGGTCGTCAATGTCTTTCCTGACAATGGCAAGAAGGGCCTGCCCAGCATCCATGGCACCTATCTCCTGATGTCGGGCGAAACCGGCGAGACGCTTGCCGCCATGGATGGCACGCGGCTGACGGCCTGGCGCACGGCGGCGTCATCTGCGCTGGCCGCATCCTATCTGGCGCGACCCGATGCGAGCACCATGGTGATGGTGGGGGCCGGTGCCTTGGCCCCCATGCTGATCCAGGCCTATGCCAGCGTGCGCCCCTTGCGGCAGGTCACGGTGTGGAACCACATGCCGGGCAAGGCGGAGGCGCTGGCGAAACAGCTTTCGGAGACTGGCCTCGCTGTCGCGGCGACTGACACTCTCGAAGCGGCGGTTCGCCGGGCCGATCTGATCTCCTGCGCTACCCTCTCCAGCCAACCCCTGGTGAAGGGGGCTTGGCTCAAGCCGGGCGCGCATCTCGATCTGGTCGGCGCGTATAATCCCGCCATGCGGGAAAGCGACGATGACTGCGTTCGGCGTGCGCAGATCTATGTCGACACACGCGGCGGTGCCTTGAAAGAAGGCGGCGATATCGTGCAACCCTTGGCGGACGGCGTCATCACCAAGGCGGATGTGCGGGGTGATCTGTTCGATCTCTGCCGCGGCAGCGTGAAACACGAACGGCAGCCCGGTGACATCACCCTTTTCAAGTCCGTGGGGACCGCCATCGAGGATCTCGCAGCCGCCATGCTGGTGTGGCGACGGATCAGCGGGTAAGATGGCGGAAGAGGAGACCAGCTTGACCGACCATCACCCTGATCACGGGCATCACCATCACCATGATCCGCTGGCAGAGGCGCTGGCGCATTGCGCCCGCAAAGGCCTGAAGCTCACGGACACCCGCCGCCATGTCTTCGAGGCGCTGGCGAAAAGCCAGCAGGCCATGGGGGCCTATGACCTGATCGAAGTGCTGGCGGGCAACGGCCACAAGCGCATGGCGCCGATCTCCATCTACCGTGCCCTGGATTTCCTGCTGGAGGCTGGTCTTGCCCACAAGATCGAAAGCCGCAACGCCTTCGTGGCCTGCCCGCATCGGCATGGGGCGGATGATGTCGTGGTGTTCATGATCTGCGACCAATGCAGCAGGGTACAGGAATCGACCTCGGATGCGGTGTCAAAGGCGATGGCCAGCGTGGCTAAGGGCCTGCATTTCACGCCAAGGGGCCAGGTGATCGAGATGCACGGACGCTGTTCTGGCTGCGGGTCGGCGGATCAGGTGATGACGGCTTAGGGCATGACGTTTTTGACGGAAACAATTGCACGTCGTCATGGACGGGCTTGACCCGTCCATCCACGTCGTCCTGCGGCCCATAAGCGTGGATGGCCGCGTCAAGCGCAGCCATGACGTGTTTCCGCCAAGAAACGTCGTGCTCTAGGGTTGATATACCCATTGCTCGGGCACGCGCGCCTCAAGCGCCTCGCCCATCCTGATCACACCGGGCTTTTCCACCCACCCCACAAGGCCGCGCGCGTATCGCCCGGCGCGGACGAAGGCGATGTCCAGCCCTTCCCGCTGCGGATAATGCGATGCCACGGAGCGGCCCGAGAAACGGCATGGCACGTTCAGCCCATCGATGCGGATCGTCACGCCGCCCTCGAAAAACAGGCAGGTGCGCGGCGGCAGCAGCGTGAAATCCTTGATCCCGCTGATCAGCAGGTTGCCGCCGATCCATTCGGGCCTGACCTCCGGCACGTCCATTCCCTTTGCGATTGCCGCCAGATCATCGGGAGCCAGCAGGCTGAGCTGACGCTCGTTGCGCATCTCGGTGCCGCGCGGATACCAGGGCTCGCGCCCGCCTGAGCGCCGGGTGAAGCCGCCATGGCGATCGCCCGCGATGCCGTCGAAGCCAAGGGTCAGCCTGTCGGTGGCAATTGTCTCGAAGCTTCGCGGATCGCCTGTGCGAAACAGGCCATCAATACGCGCGACAATCTTTTGAGCGGGGATACGGTGCATGGTTGTGGAATAGCGGGATTCCAGAGGATTGCAAAATGCATATACCACATTCTATGTTTGTTTATTGTGGATATTGATTTCACTCAGAATTTGACGTATATATTCCACAGAATAACATTTCATGGTGTGGTTATGCCGCTCTTCCCCTCCCTGCAACCTCTGCCAACCCTGCTTGCCGCCATCGCGCTCGGCACGCTCACGCTGCTTGGATACCAGAATGGCGGCTTGGCCATGGCTGGCCTGGCGCTGGCTGGCGCTCTGGCCGGTGTATCGCTGTTGCAGGCATCGTTCGGCTTCACCGCGTCATGGCGGGCCCTTGTGCTGGACGGGCGCACCCACGGCCTGCGCGTGCAATTGCTGATGTTTGCGGCTGTCGGGGCGATTGTCCTGCCGCTGATCGCCTATGGCGGGGGCGCTTACAAGGGTGCGCTCGCACCCGTTGGTGTCGCGGTGGTGCTGGGTGCCTTTCTCTTCGGTATCGGCATGCAGATCGCGGGTGCCTGCGCCTCCGGCTCGATGTTCGCGGCGGGCAGCGGCAGTCTCAAGAACCTGGTGACCATCCTCGGCTTCATCCTTGGCGTGACGGCGGCTGCGGCCAGCTTTGAGACCTGGTCGGCATGGCCGATCCTGCCGACGGTGTCGCTGACCCATAGCCTTGGTGGCGTTGGCGCAGTGGGCGTGCATCTCTTGACCTGCGCTTTCATGATCACCCTGGCCCTGGCCTATGAGCAGTATCGGCGCGGGCGCATCGAAGGTCTGCTCGTGGATCGCACACCCGAAACAAGCGTTCTGGGCCGTTGGCCGCTGCTGTGGGGCGCGGTGGGACTTGGTATTGCCGCTGTTCTGATCGTGCTGCTGTCAGGGCGTCCCTGGGCGCTGATCTCGGCCTATGCGCTGTGGGGCTCGAAGCTCGTGGCGCTGATGGGTGAAGATGTCAGCTTCTGGGGCCATTGGGCGGCCAATCCCGATGTGCTGGAGAAGAGCATCTTCACGGATGCCGCGTCCATCACTGACCTTGGCGCTGTCGTGGGTGCCATACTGGCCGCTGCCGTCACTGGCCGGTTTGCGCTGCGCGGTGGCCTGCCGCTAAAGGGCCTCGCCCTGGCGCTCATCGGCGGCATCGTCATGGGCTTTGGCGCACGCCTGTCGGTTGGCTGCAACATCGGCGCCTTCTTCTCCGGCATCGTCTCGGGCAGCCTGCATGGCTGGGTCTGGGGCGTGTTTGCCCTGTCGGGCACAGCCTTCGCGCTGGGATGCAAGGCGCTTTATTTGCGCACCTTAAGCGCAGGATCAGACGCCGCCGCCGGTCGAGAACCCATCGCCGCCGCCTCCGCCGCCTGATCCTCCCCCTCCGCCACCAGGGAACCAACTGCCCCCGCCGCCGGATGATCCGCTGTCGAGCCAGGGCGGAACCCATTGCCCGCCGGATGATGGCGGGCTTGGCGAGTTGTCCGGCACGCTCCAGGGGCCGAAGACCGACCCGCCGGATTGGCCACCACCCCAGGGATTGTCGCGCTGGCGGTAGCCATCGCGGAGTGCATCCCTGAGGATCGTACCCTGCACTGCGCCCTGCAGGATGCCACCCAGGATCTGGCCCAGGATGCCTTCGTTGCCAAAGCCACCATAGGGATTGTCGTAGCCCCGCTTGCGGAAATGATCGCGCTCACGCTCGATATCGGCGCGGCGGCGTGCGAGGTCGCGGGTTTCGGCGCGGATCTGGTCGATCTCGCCTTCCGCCTTGGCCAGCTTCTGCTCGATCCCCTCGATCTGGCGGACGGCCTTGTCGTCGTCCCTGGTGCGGGTGCGGGACGCATCCGCATAGAGTTCGCGCACATCCGCGCGGGAATCGGCTTCCGCCAGGATGCCGATGGCCTGCTCATAGGCCGGGTCTGCTGCGGCCGCCGCCGTGTTCGTCTCGAACTCCTCAAGCTTGCGCTTCCTGCCCGAAAGATCCCGCTCCACCTCGATAAGCGACTGACGCGCCTTCTCGACCCTGGCGACGAGATCGCCCGCTCCCACTTCCGACAGCGCCACGGATTCGGCCTGCGCCAATCCTTGCCGCTCGGTCTCGATGGCCAGCTTGCGGCGCTCGGCGTGCTCGCGCAGGCGCACCGGAATCTCGGTCAGCATGGAATAATTGGCGCGGGCGTCGGGATAGCCCACCTTGCGGGCGATCATGCGGTCGAAGAACTTGGTCATGAACCCCGCTTCATAGTCAGCCGTGCCGAACTTCGCTTTCCAGAGATACATGAACAGCGGGTCCGCCTCGTAGGGTTTGCCTTTGGTGATGCGATCCTGCTCGGCCTGCTTGGCTTTCTTGTCGGACTCGTCGGCAATGGCTTCGGCGGCAGTGATCCTGGCTTGTTGGGCTTTCCAGGCGGCAGAGGCGCGAATTTTCGGTTCGGCGGCGCGGCGCACGCCCTCCAGCGCCGCCAGCGCCTGCTCCAGCACCTCGGCCCGCTTGTGGCGTTCGGCTTCGGCAGTCTGCACCGCATCGAAGAGCGACTTGCGCGTCGCCGCCTGTTGTTTCAGTTCGAAGCTGCGGTCCTTGACGAGGTCCAGCGCCCGGCGCTCGGCGTTGTCGAGCTGCTGGATCAGCGCGGGCTGCTCCGGCCCTTCCTGTACGAAAGCATCGAGCCGGATGCGGGCGAGTTGCCGGAAGGCGGCGGAACGGTCCGCACGCAGCCGCGTGGCCTCTTCCTCCGCCGAGCGGAGCGCCGCATCGAGCTGTCCCTCGTTGGTGCGGGCCTTGGAGATGGTCTGTTCGATGGAGGCGAGCGCGTCGCGGCCGGAGATCATCTGTCGCTTACCACTTCGTGATGTACCCGCTCAGGACGGGCATCGTGTAGACCACATCCAGTTCGCCCCGTTTC
>JANNFV010000014.1:0-2069 GCA_031380285.1 Hyphomicrobiales bacterium
CGCCAATGCCAGTTCCAGCGTCACGGTGCCGGACGCTGCCAGGGCTGCCCTGGCGTTGCGGAAGGCTTGCCACTTCGCGTCTTCTCCCAGCAGGATCCGGGGTTGAACAGGCCAGTTCGCCGTCAGCGAGATGATCTCGTCCGCCAGATGCGGAACCGCTGGCAGATCGACCTGGAGATCGGAAAAACGCTGCTTGAGCACACCCACGGCATCGCCGAAGAGAGGCAGCAGCCGACTGATCTCGGCATGGCGGCTGCCGGGCAGGACCAGCAACCGATAAGGCGGTGTCGCCCGGGCCAACTGCTCGGCAGGGCTCGGCACGATATCCGCGAGGCGCTCCATCAAGGGGTGTCCGACATAGACCGTATTTGGACCGCCCAGCCGCCGATGGGCCTCCGGCTCGAAGGGCAGGACAGCCATGAGCCTGTCAACAAGCGGGCGCAATTTGCGGGCGCGACCGGGCCGCCAGGCCCAGACTGTCGGCGAGACATAGCCGATGATCGGCGTTCCCGGCAGGTGCCGACGCAATTTGACCGCCACGCGTTTGTTGAAATCCTGCGCATCGATGAGCACCACGGCATCGGGCTTCGCGACCGCAATGGCGGAGGCTGTCTGGGTGATCCGCCGGAGGAGAAGCGGCAGCCGCTTCACCACAGGCAACAAGCCATTCACCGCGATATCGGCCATGGGGAAGGTGCTGACCAGGCCACGCTCTTCCATCAGCGGGCCACCCACGCCGACAAAGCGGATGGTGCCGCCCGTCGCCGCCTGCAAGGCATCGATCAGGCGTGCACCGAGCTGATCACCCGAGGATTCGCCCGCGACAAGCGCGATGGTCAGCACGGATTTGGCGGCTGTGATCACTCGCTCTCGTGCGGAACGCAGATGGCGCGATCTCCGCCCTCGCGGATGAAATCCAGGATTTCGTGGATCAGCGGATGCTCTTCGAACTCGCCCGCCACATCCTCCACGCGCTCCTTGAGCGTGCCTTCATTGGCGAAGAGCAACCGATAGGCCCGGCGCAGTTCGTGGATCTGCTCCCGCGTGAAGCCACGGCGCTTCAGGCCGATGATGTTGAGGCCGGAGAGATGCGCCGCACGCTGTGCCGTGATCGCCATGCCGTAGGGGATCACGTCATTGCCGATCCCGGTCATCGCGCCGATGAAGGCGTGATCGCCGATGCGCACGAACTGATGCACGGCGGAGCCACCGCCGACAATGACATAGTCACCGACCGTGCAATGCCCGGCCAGCAGCACACCATTGGAGAAAATGACGCCGTTGCCGAGCTTGCAATCATGCGCGACGTGGGAATTGGCGAGGAAGGTGCATTTGTCGCCCACCACAGTGGTCATCGCGCCTCCCTCGGTGCCCGGATTCATGGTGACGCCCTCGCGGATCGTACAATCCGAGCCGATCACCAGCGTGGAGGCCTCGCCTTTGTATTTCAGGTCTTGCGGCTCATGCCCGAGTGACGCGAAGGGGAAGACGCGTGTCCGCGCGCCGATCGTCGTGTGCCCGGCTACGGCGACATGGCTGATCAGGTTCACGCCTTCGCCCAGCACGACGTCTGGGCCGACCGTGCAGAACGGGCCGATGATGGCTCCTGCCGCGATCTTGGCAGCGGGATCAACGACGGACAGGGGATGGATGGACGACAAGGGACATCTCCCGGGAAGAGTGGGCGCCGATGCGCTTCTGGTTATTCGGATACGATCATCGCGCCAAGCTCGGCCTCGGCGCACAGCACGCCAGCCACCTTGGCCTCACCCCGGAACCACCACATGTTCTTGCGGCGGTTCAGCAGGGTCATGTGATACTCGAGCACGTCGCCGGGAACCACCGGCTTGCGGAACTTGGCTTTGTCGACAGTCATGAAATAGACCATCTTCGCCCGCTCACCCGCCTGGCCCGAGACCAGTGCGGCACAGCCAGCTGCTTGCGCCATGCCCTCGATGATCATGACGCCGGGCAGGATGGGATTGCCGCACTGGTCTCGGGCCAGGCGGGTGAGCGGGCGAAGATGGTCTATTTCATGACTGTCGACAAAGCCAAGTTCCGCAAGCCGG
>JANNFV010000026.1:0-3451 GCA_031380285.1 Hyphomicrobiales bacterium
CCGAAGAAATACTTGTCGACGAAGGCGCGCGTCAGGCCGAGCGCATCGAAGATCTGCGCACCGCAATAGCTCTGATAGGTCGAGATGCCCATCTTCGACATCACCTTCAGCAGGCCCTTGCCGACAGACTTGATGAAGCGCTTGACGACTTCCTTCTCGTCCACTTCCTTGGGGAACTCGCCCTTTTCCCACATCGACAGCATGGTGTCGAAGGCGAGATAGGGGTTGATGGCCTCCGCGCCATAGCCCGCCAGGCAGGCAAAGTGATGCACCTCGCGTGGCTCTCCGGTTTCCACCACAAGCCCGACGGAGGTGCGCAGGCCCTTGCGGATCAGGTGATGATGCACGGCGGCTGTTGCCAGCATCGAGGGAATCGGAATCCGGTCCGGTCCAACAAGTCGATCCGACAGGATGATGATGTTGTAGCGACCATGCACGGCGGCTTCCGCCCGCTCGCACAGCCGGTCCAGCGCGTCCTGCATGCCGCTGGCACCCTTCTCGGCGGGGTAGGTCATGTCGAGCGTCTTGGTGTCGAAACTGTCCTCGACATGGCCGATGCAGCGGATCTTCTCCAGATCCTCGTTGGTGAGGATGGGCTGGCGCACTTCCAGCCGCTTGCGCCGCGAACTGCCTTCGAGATCGAAGATGTTGGGGCGTGGACCGATGAAAGAGACGAGGCTCATCACCAATTCCTCGCGGATCGGATCGATCGGCGGGTTGGTGACCTGTGCGAAGTTCTGCTTGAAATAGTTGAACAACGGCTTGGATTTGTCCGAAAGCGCTGCAATCGGCGTATCGGTCCCCATGGAGCCAACCGCCTCCTGGCCCGTGAGAGCCATCGGCGACATCAGCAGCGTCACGTCTTCCTGCGTGTAACCGAAGGCCTGCTGCTTATCGAGCAACGAGACGTCGGTGCGCGAGGCGCGCGCCTCGACGGGCTTGAGGTCTTCCAGCACAAGCTGGGTCTTCGCCAGCCACTCCTTGTAGGGGTTGGCGGTCGCAATCTCCTGCTTGATTTCCTCGTCCGCGACGATGCGGCCCTTCTCGAGATCGATCAGCAGCATCTTACCCGGCTGCAGACGCCACTTCTTGATGATGTCCTTCTCGGGGATCGGCAGCACGCCCATCTCTGACGCCATGACGACGAGGTCATCCTTGGTGACGAAATAGCGGGCAGGGCGCAGGCCGTTGCGGTCGAGCGTCGCGCCGATCTGGCGACCATCTGTGAAGGCGACTGCCGCCGGGCCATCCCATGGCTCCATCATGGCAGCGTGATATTCGTAGAAAGCGCGGCGCGTGTCATCCATCAACGGATTGCCGGCCCAGGCCTCGGGGATCAGCATCATCATCGCGTGGGTCAGCGAGTAGCCGCCCTGCACCAGGAATTCGAGAGCATTGTCAAAACACGCCGTATCGGACTGGCCCTCGTAGGAAATCGGCCACAGCTTGCCGATGTCGTTGCCATAATCCTCGCTGTCGACGGAGGCCTGGCGCGCCGCCATCCAGTTGACGTTGCCGCGCAGCGTGTTGATCTCGCCGTTATGCGCCACCATCCGGTAGGGGTGCGACAGCGACCAGGTCGGGAAGGTGTTGGTGGAAAAGCGCTGATGCACCAGCGCGATGGCGCTCTCGAAGCGCGGGTCTTCCAGATCGCGGTAATAGCCACCGAGCTGGTCGGCCAGCAGCATGCCCTTGTAGACCACAGTACGGCAGGACATCGATACGGGATAGAACCCCATCTCGCGCGGGGCCTTCTGTTCATAGGCCGCGTTGGAGATGACCTTGCGCAGGATGAAGAGACGACGCTCGAACGTGTCTTCGTCGGTGGACTGGCTGTCGCGTCCCACGAAGACCTGGAGATGGCGCGGCTCCGTCGGCTTCACCGACACGCCCAGATCAGCGGGATCGGTGGGCGGCACGCGGAAGCCGAGCAGGCGGAACCCCTCGTCGGCAATCGCCTTCTCGATGATGTCGCGGCAGACCTGCGCCACATCCGGATCACGCGGCAGGAAAAACTGGCCGACAGCATAATGGCCGGGTTCCGGGATCGAGAAGCCCAGCTTGGCTGTCTCGTCCTTGAAGAAGCGATGCGGCAATTGCACCAGCATGCCGCAGCCGTCACCGGCCTTGGGGTCCGCCCCGACCGCGCCCCGATGCACGAGATTGCGCAGGATATCGAGACCCTTGGTGACGATGGAATGGCTGCGGCGGTTCTTCATGTCCGCGACGAAGCCGACGCCGCAGGCATCCTTCTCATGGGCGGGATTATAGAAGCCGGTTGCCGCCGGAAGACCGGGATCGCGCACGACAAGATCGCGATGCAAGGCATCCTTGATCGATGGCGCGGAGGCGGGAACAGTGAGCGTCTCCAGCTCCGACTTGATGATCCAGTCCGAAACAGTCACGTTGGTCACGGCGTCCTCCCTTGGGGGCGGATGAAAGCGAATTTGAGGGCAGGCCAGGGAGCAAAACCGATATTGGTCAATAACCCTGTCCTATTCAACAAGTCCAATCTCATTTCAGCACTTAGCATGCAAGTGAAAAATCCGGTGTTGGCGAAATAAACCCAAATTTTGCGACAAAGCGTAATTTTATTGCTGTAACCAGATAAAATAGTGCGGATTGTTCAAATTGAGCGATCTGCCATCATCGACGGCTGCAACAGGATAATGTCCGGTCGCGCGGATTCCCGGGCTGCGAAATAAAATTTCGCGCGCGGCAGCGGTCAGTTGCCAATCGCCCCGGCTCTTGCCATGGATCGTGCCGGGAGCAAACATCCATGTCCATCTACGCCACCGGCCTCGACCGCAATCCGGCCAATTTCCAGCCGCTGACACCACTGTCCTTCCTGCAACGCGCAGCCAGGGTCTGGCCGGACCACACCGCCATCATTCACGGTGCCCTGCGGGTGAGTTATCGCGACTTCTACACCCGCTCCCGCCGTCTCGCCTCGGCGCTCCACCAGCACGGCATCGGCAAGGGCGATAACGTCGCCGTGATCCTCGCCAACACGCCACCCATGCTGGAAGCGCATTACGGCGTGCCGATGCTGGGCGCGGTGCTCAACACCATCAACACGCGGCTGGATGCCGCGACCATTGCCTTCCAGGTCGACCATGGCGAGGCCAAGGTGCTGATCGTCGACCGCGAATTTGCCCCGGTCGCGCAGGCCGCGCTGCGGCTTTCGGCGCGGCAGCCCGTGCTGGTCGAGTACGACGATCCCGCGTTTCCACATGCGCCGTTCGGCCCGGATGGGGCGCAGCCCGCAACAGAATACGAAGCCCTGCTGGCAACAGGCGATCCGGACTTCGCCTGGACCTGGCCTGCGGATGAATGGGATTCGCTCTCGCTGAACTACACCTCGGGCACCACGGGCAATCCCAAGGGCGTGGTCTATTCGCATCGCGGGGCCTATCTCATGTGCTTCGCCAACACGCTCGCCGCCGCAATC
>JANNFV010000039.1:0-6284 GCA_031380285.1 Hyphomicrobiales bacterium
TGGTGCTGGCGGTGGGTATCCTGATCGGGAGTTCGTGACATCGGGCTTTTGCAGGCTTGCAAGGCGGTTTCTGCATTCCGGCATCTTCCGAACCGACTGCTCCGCCCTACTTGGATGCATTGGTGCATCGCCGGTCGCGCGCCAAAAAAAAGGGAGACCCTCATGTCCATGTCACGCCGTACAGCGCTGGTGTCAGCTGCTGCCGCTCTCACCGTTCCTGCCATGCCGATCATCCCGGCCAAGGCCGCTGCCCCCAAGCAGGGCAAGCAGGCAGCGGGGTTCTATCGCTTCAACCTGGGTGATTTCGAGATCACCGCCTTGCATGATGGCCAGGTAAACCGCGAAATCACGACCCAGCTCGTACCCAATGCGCCTCTGGAAGAGGTGATCAAACTGATGGACTCGCAGTTCATCCCGACCAAGCCGGGGACGTCCCAGTTCAACACGATGGTTGTGAACACGGGGTCGAAGTTGATCCTCATCGATGCGGGCTTCGCCAACAACGGTGCGCCGACCACGGGCCAGATGGCGGCCAACATGGCCGCGGCGGGAATCAGCCCGGCGCAGATCGACACTGTGCTGGTCAGCCATTTCCACCCCGACCACATCAACGGCCTGCGCAGCAAGGAAGGCCAACTGGTCTATCCCAATGCCGAAATCATCGTGCCATCGAAGGATGTGGCGCATTACCTCGACGAAGCGAAGATGAACGCGGCACCCGAAGCGGCGCGCGGTGCTTTCCAGGTGGCAAGGCGCGTATTCATGCCCAATTTCAAGGATGTGAAGCAGGCGGAATGGGGCAAGGAATGGGCTCCCGGTATCAACGCCATCCAGTCCGACGGACATACGCCCGGCCACACATCGTTCGTGATCGCATCGGGCGGCAAGACGCTGATGGTCGTGGGCGATGCCTCCAATGATCCCCGCATCTTCGCCCGCATGCCGGACTGGCATCTCGGCTTCGACCTCGACAAGGCACAGGCCGTGACGACGCGCCGCAAGCTCCTCGACATGGCTGCCGCCGACAAGATGCAGGTGACATTCTACCACGCAGCGTTCCCGTCGACCGGCTTCGTGGCAAAGAACGGCAACGGCTTCGACTGGTTCCCGGTATCGTATTCTTCAGCCGTGTGAAGGAACAGACATGCTGCAGTGATGGCATTGGCGGCTGATCGTCTTGGACGGACCTGACCCGTCCATGCCCGTCTCTTTTGTCACAGCAGCGTGGATGGCCCCGTGAAGCGCAGACAAGACGTGTTTGCGTCAGGAACCATCATGTCATAGCCGGGCGGAGGCCACGACCCGGCATATGGCGGTGCGCACGGTGTTGGCATCCGCCACCTGACCGGCCTGGATGATGAAGACCGCATCCACGCGTGTCGCGTTGCCAACCTTGCGTGCCGTGATGCGCAGCGTCTGCGGTCGGCCTGAACCGGATGTCTCCTGCAGTGCCGTCAGGGCTCCGCCCTCGCGATCAACCGTGATGTTGCTGAAGCCTTCCGCCAGCATGCCGGAGCGCAGGCTGGCGAGCGCCTTGCGGTGATCCACGCCCGGGAAGTTCTGGGAACTCCTGAAATTCATGGCCGTGATCAGCGGCGTTCCCTCGACCGCAAAATTGTCCTGGCAGGACTGGGCGAAAGCAGGGGCAGCGACGAAACAGGCCACGCCGATCAAAAAGGCTCGAATCATGATTTGGAAAACTCCCGGAAGCTGGTGGTGCAAAGAGTGACGCACCGCATCCCGAAGGTTCCACAAATGCGGCGGCAATGGGGCCGCAGCCCACATTGCCTTCACCGGCAACGCGCTGTCAGCGCGGAGCCACCACCATCACCACCTGGCGTCCTTCAAAGGACGGCTCGTTCTCGACCTTGGCGTATTCCGCCGTCAACGCCTTCACCCGGTCCAGAACGCGCATGCCGATATCCTGGTGCGCCATCTCGCGGCCACGGAAGCGCAGCGTGAACTTCACCTTGTTGCCTTCCTCGAAGAAGCCTTTTGCGGCCTTCATCTTGGTCTCGAAATCATGGTCATCGATGCTCGGACGCAGCTTGATCTCCTTGATTTCGATGATCTTCTGCTTTTTGCGGGCCTCGGCAGCCTTCTTCTGTTCCTGGAAGCGGTAGCGGCCATAATCCATGATCTTGCAGACGGGCGGCACCGAATTGGGCGCGACCTCGACCAGATCGAGGCTTTCCTCTTCCGCGATGCGGATGGCATCCAGGGTTTGCAGGGTTCCGAGGTTGTTGCCCTCGGCATCGATCACCTGGACCTCGCGAACGCGAATGTCCTTGTTGACACGCGGCCCGTCTTTGACGGGCGGCGGGAGATTTCTCATGGGGCGGCGAATGGCAGTCAGCTCCTGTGGTTCACGGCAAGACAGCCGCAGTGCGTGGGAAAATCGGCGGAATGGCCCGCGAAGTCAAGGATTTACGGCAGCCTGTCAACGGCCATGCCGTTGTTCGATCAGCGCAGCGTAAACATCCAGCGTCTTTTCGACCATCTGGCTCAGGGAGAAATGCGTTTCCGCATGGACGCGCCCGCGCTGGGCCAGCGAATCACGCGCGCTGGGGCGAAGGGCCAGCGCCTGCATCAGCGCATCCGCCAGCGCCACCGCATCGCCCGGTGGCACGCGCCAGCCCGTGCGCTGCTCGGGTTGCACATCCGGCGGGGCCAGCACCGTCTCCGGAACCGCGCCCAGATTGGACACGACGACAGGCGTGCCGATGGCCTGCGCCTCCACCGCCACGCGGCCGAAGGCTTCCGGCTCGATCGACGGCACCGCGACCGCCGCCGCCGCCATCATCGCGGCGGGCATGTCAGTGACGTGGCCGACCCGGCGCACGATGCCCTTGACGCCCCTTGATGCGATCAGTTCATCCAGTTCGCGGACATACTCATCGCGCCCCTGGGAATCGCCCGCCAGCATGAACACCACATCCCTCAGGCCCTGATCCGTCATGATCTTGGCCGCATCGATCAGCACGCGCTGGCCCTTCCAGCCGGTGAGACGCGCGGCGTGCAGGATGATGCGCTCATGCGGGCCAACCTCCCAGGCGTCCCGGAGCGCCAGCACGCGGGCAGGCTCCACTGACGTGGGATGAAACGACGCCAGATCCGTGCCACGCGGAATGACGCGGATGCGCCCCACTGCGAAAGGATGCTGCTGGCGGATAAGGTCCGCCGTGTATTCCGAATTCGCGATGACCACATCGCCCCGCGCCATCACGGAATTGTAGAGCACCTTGGGGGCCGACTTGCCGGAGTAGCTGCCGTGATAGGTCGTGAGAAACGGTCGCCGCGCCAGATTCGTGGCCGCCAGCGCCACCCAGGCAGGAGCACGGGAGCGGGCATGGACGATATCCACCTTCTCGCGCCGGATCAGGCGCGCGAGGGAATTGGCGTTCCAGGCCATTTTGGCGGGATTTTTCGAGGCCGCCGGAAAGGGCAGCCATTCGCCGCCCTTGGCCTGGAGTTCTCCCACCAGCCTGCCGCCTTCGGTTGCAACGACAGCGCGGGCACCGATCAGGGACAGCGCCTCGGCAATATCAACCGTCGTGCGCTCGGCACCACCTGCCTCCAGCTCCGGAATGATCTGAAGCACGGTGCGGCCTTGCAGGGCATGGCGGGTGTGGGCAGGAAAGGCTGACAATCGGCGGTGTCCGGTCTTGGTGCGATACACGGTATCGTGGCATTGACACCAGAAACCTTAGTAACTCGGAAACAGGCTTTAGTGCGATGCGGGACAATCTGCAATTTCTTGATGTCGGCAGCGGTGGACAAGCCCGCCGCATCGCCTGCCGCGTGACGCAGGGCTCGGGCACGCCGGTCGTCTGGCTGGGCGGGTTCAAGTCCGACATGCAGTCCACCAAGGCCATTGCGCTTGATGACTGGTGCAAGGCGCAGGGACGTCCGATGGTGCGGATGGATTACATGGGCCACGGCGAGAGCAGCGGCGATTTCCGGGACGGCACCTTCTCGCTGTGGGCGGAGGATGCGGTGGCTGTGCTGACGCAGGTGGTCGAGACACCGCCGGTCATCGTGGGCTCGTCGATGGGCGGCTGGATCGCCGTGCTGATCGCCAAGCGGCTGATGGCGGCAGGACAGGCGGGAAAGGTCGCCGGACTCGTGCTGATCGCACCCGCCTGCGATTTCACGGAGACGTTGATGTGGCCGCAGTTTCCTGAAGCGGTGAAGACCGAGATCATGGAGAAGGGCGTGTTCAACCTGCCATCGGCCTATTCACCCGAGCCCACGCCGATCACCTGGGCGTTGATCGAGGACGGGCGCAAGAATTGCGTATTCGGTCCGACATTCCAGGTGGGCTGTCCGGTGCATATCCTGCAGGGCATGAAAGACCCCGATGTGCCCTTCAGCCATGCCTTGAGGCTGGTGGAGCATCTGCCGCTCGACCCGGTGGTGGTGACAATGATCAGCGACGGCGATCATCGCTTGTCGCGGCCAGAGGATATCGCGCGGCTGATTGCGGCTGTGGCGGGGGTGGTGTGATCCTCGCCTTCTCCCTCGGGAGAAGGTGCCCCGCCCTTGCGGGGCGGATGAGGGCGAACCACCAACGGCAGGGATTCTCCCTCAACCGACCGGCTCCGCCGGCCACCTACTCCCGGGGGAGAAGGACAAGGGCTCCCAAACAACCAAAGTCTGATCTCCCGCCGCTTTTGCCCGCAATCGCTTTCGGCTAAGGACAATCCAACAAGCAGACCCTCCGGGAGTGAACCATGTCCGAGAAACTCTATGCCGTCAGCAAGGCCTGGGCGCAGCGCGGCTATGTCAACGATGCGAAGTACAAGCGCATGTACAAGGCCTCGATCACCGACACCGAGGGCTTCTGGGCCGAGCATGGCAAGCGGATCGACTGGTTCAAGCCGTACACGAAGGTCAAGAACGTCTCCTACAAGCCTGGCAAGGTCTCGATCAAATGGTTCGAGGACGGCACCACCAACGTCTCCTACAATTGCGTGGACCGTCACCTCGCCAAGCGCGCCAAGCAGACCGCGATCATCTTCGAAGGCGACGACCCTGGCGTGTCGCAGAAGATCACCTACCAGCAGCTCCACGATGAGGTCTGCCGCTTCGCCAACGTTTTGAAGGCCAAGGGCGTCAAGAAGGGCGACCGCGTCACCATCTACCTGCCGATGATCCCGGCGGCGGCCTATGCGATGCTGGCCTGCACCCGCATCGGCGCGGTGCATTCCATCGTCTTTGGCGGCTTCTCGCCCGACAGCCTCGCCAACCGCGTGGAGGATTGCGATTCAGCCATCGTCATCACGGCGGATGAGGGCCTGCGCGGCGGCAAGCCGGTGCCGCTCAAGAAGAACGTCGATGCCGCCGACGGCAAGGTGAAGGGCGGCATCAAGACCGTGATCGTCGTCAAGCACACCGGCGGCAACGTGACGATGCAGGCGGGACGCGATGTCTGGTATCACGAGGAGGCCGCCAAGGTGTCGGCCCATTGCCCGCCGGTGGAAATGAAGGCGGAAGACCCGCTGTTCATCCTCTACACTTCCGGATCCACCGGCAAGCCCAAGGGCGTGCTGCACACCACGGGCGGTTATCTCGTCTATGCCGCGATGACCCACCAGTATGTCTTCGATTACAAGGATGGCGAGGTCTATTGGTGCACCGCCGATGTGGGCTGGGTGACCGGCCACAGCTACATCGTCTATGGGCCGCTCGCCAACGGCGCGACCACGCTGATGTTCGAGGGCGTGCCGACCTATCCCGATATCGGTCGGTTCTGGCAGGTCATCGACAAGCACAAGGTGAACACTTTCTACACCGCACCTACCGCAATCCGCGCCTTGATGCAGGCCGGCGAGGAGCCGGTGAAGAAGACCAAGCGCACCTCCCTGCGTCTGCTGGGTTCAGTCGGCGAGCCGATCAACCCCGAGGCGTGGGAGTGGTATTATCGTGTGGTTGGCAACACAAAATGCCCCATCGTCGACACCTGGTGGCAGACCGAGACCGGCGGCATCCTGATCACGCCGCTGCCCGGCGCCACGGCGCTGAAGCCCGGCTCCGCCACGCGGCCCTTCTTCGGCGTCCAGCCCGCCATCGTCGATGCCGAGGGCAAGGCGATGAGCGGCGAATGCCAGGGCAACCTCGTGATCACGGATTCCTGGCCGGGACAGATGCGCACGCTCTACGGCGACCACGCGCGCTTCATGGACACGTATTTCTCGACCTATCCCGGGACGTACTTCACCGGAGACGGCTGCCGCCGCGACAAGGACGGCTATTACTGGATCACGGGCCGCGTCGACGATGTC
>JANNFV010000057.1:0-1927 GCA_031380285.1 Hyphomicrobiales bacterium
CGGGAGGGGGTCGCGCTGAGCTATCCGGAGAGGTCAGCGCGACCCCGTCCCGACCCTGCGCTGCGCACCGGGCCACCCACCCCGCAAGGGGGCAGGGATGAAGAGCGCGATCACTTTTGGCAAATCAATGGCAAAGGCCGCGATGCCATCCCCGGCGAGGGCCTCTTGGTCCTCGGGAAGGGGATCCAGACCAGCTGTCAAGCGGGCCGCAAACGTCGCAAGACTGGATTCCCTTCCCCTCCGCTTCGCTACGGCCGGGAATGACAGATGGCTGGTGCAGAAATCAAGAATTGTGCTCCGGAGCGCTGACCCTTCAGATTTTCCATGTCCACCAGATCACATTTCACCGAAGGTTGAAACCAGCCGCCCCAGCCCAAACATGTCGGAATGCTACAAGTTAAAATGTCAGCGGCGATAGTGCGACCAAACCTTCTGGATTTCGTCGTGTACAAACTGCTTGTTGTCTTTCCATTTCAGCTTAAGAGCGTTCGCAAGAGCGAAAAACCCTGGGCCAGGATTGGTTTCACCGCCGGATTGGCGATGCACGATGACCGAGATCAGCGTGCCGTTTTCTTCTTTGGTCGCCTCGGAAATCTGGCCAAGGATGGCACCGATGCGCGCTCTGTCAGCGGGGACAGTTGAGCTAAGGCCGATGCTCTCCATCAGGGGAGCATAAAACAGAATCGTCCCCTTTTTTGCAGCGCTTTCCAGCGACTTACGGATGGAGGCGACTTCCGCCAGCCATTGTTCCATCAATGTCTGAAGACTCTCCGCACGGATGTATCGGGTGCCGTCGATTTTGATCTCGGAGAGTTTTCCACTTCTTACCATTCCATCCACAGCAGCGCGACTTACTCCCCATATATCTCCCGCCATCTGGAAGGGGATGATGGCAAGTGTGGGGTCGGTCGTTAGGGCGTTTAGGTATTCTTGCGCGGTCATTGATTGGGTAGCCATCGGAAGCTCCTTCATTTTTGGGAAATAACTTATGTAACAAATCTGTTATTATAGCAATACGTATCTTGAAAATAGTTCCGTTGCACAACTCAAGAATTGTGCACCACGAACCGCATTCAATAATCTCGGCAGTTTGAACGTTGCACAAGTCCGGTGCGAATCTATCCGCCCCCCCTTCACATCCGCTCCACCCCCAACACCACCGAAGCCCGCACAAACTCCTCCTGCGCCGCAATCGTGACCAGCTCCCGCGATCCCGCTGCCGCTGTCGCCTTGAGCACGCCGTAGATCGAAGACCCCGCCATCCCCAGCGCCTCCGCCGCAGACCGGGTCCGCAGCCAATGCACGAAGAACACGGCGGCAATCGCGTCTCCCGCGCCGTTCACATGGATGTCCAGCCTTGGCGAGCGCAGCCGCCAGACCTCGCCACCTGCAGACGCGATCATGTCGATGCAATCCGCCGGGGTCTCCTGTGTCAGCAGCGAGGTCACGAGGATCACCTTTGGCCCCAGCGCGTGCACGGCCTTCACCGCCTTCAGCGCCTCGGCCAATGTCGGCGTTTCCATGCTTGCCAGATAGTTCAACTCGAACTGGTTGGGCGTGATGACATCGGCGGCGGGCACGGCGCGGCCCTTGACGAATTCCGGCACGCCGGAGCGCACGAAGATGCCCTTGCCGACATCGCCGATCACCGGATCGCAGCAATAGACGGCATCGGGGGCGGCCTCGCGCACGCGGGCGACCGCCGCGAGGATGGCGTGGCCGATGTCGGAGGAACCCATGTAGCCCGAGAGCACGCCGTCGCACTCCTTGAGCTTTCCGAGACGCGCGATGCCCGACACGACCTCGTCGATCATCTGCCCGTCATAGACGCGGCCCGTCCAGCCCTCGGCATAGCCCGTGTGGTTGGAGAACTGCACGGTGTGGATCGGCCAGACCTCGCAGCCCATGCGCTGCATGGGAAACACGG